>DASZJN010000111.1:0-3937 GCA_035948045.1 Acidimicrobiales bacterium
TGCGCCCCGCCGGTGATCGCTTCGGCCCCGCGAGGGCCGGGGGGCTCCATGTGGGCGTCGAGGAGGGCAGGGCGAAGTTGAAAAACTGGCTCTGAGCAGCAAGGAGAGGTGCGAGAGCGGCCGAATCGGACTCACTGCTAATGAGTTGACCTGGGTAACTGGGTCCGAGGGTTCAAATCCCTCCCTCTCCGCTCTGTGATGTCGCGGGACATCAGCGACGAACACAGCCACGGCGTCCGACAACTGCTGCAATTGAGACACGGTGTCCAGCCTCCGCTGCAAATGCACCGCCGCCGTGGTCGTCCGCTCGCCTCCATCGATCCGGGTCGGTCATGCGATCGGGGGTGTGCCCGTGCCGGTTCCGAACCTCGGCTCGGCGAGCCCGTAGCTCCCCGGCCCCGGTACCCCGGTAGATTGTCCAGGTGGCCGAGCGGTATTGGATCGAGACGTTGGGCTGCCCCAAAAATCAGGTGGATTCCGACAAGCTGGTCGGAACGCTGACGGTTGACGGATTGGAGGCGGCCGGTTCCCCTGAGGAGGCCGATCTGGTGGTTGTCAACACCTGCGCCTTCATCGAGGCGGCGCGCCAGGAGTCGATCGACACCGTGCTGGCCCTCTCCGATGTCCGCCGGCACGGCGCCCGACTGGTGGTGACCGGGTGCATGGCCGAGCGCTACGGCGACGAGTTGGCCGACGCCCTGCCAGAGGTTGATCTGGTGGCGCCCTTCGGAGCCTCCCTCACCGGTACCCCGACGGTGACCGGCCCGCGGCCCGGTACGCCGGTCCTGCTGGGTCGCAAATCGACACCGTCCGCCAGCACCGACCCCCTCCCTTCGCCCCCCCTCCCTTCGTTCGACCTGTTGAACCTGCCCCGGCCGGCGGCGTCGGCGCCGTGGTCGTACATCAAGGTTGCCGAGGGGTGCGACAGGAACTGCGGCTTCTGTGCCATCCCCTCGTTCCGGGGCAAGCAGCGGTCCCGCACCACCGCCTCGATCCTGGCCGAGGTGGACCAACTGGGGGGACCGGAGGGGACCCTTCGCGAAGTGGTGCTGGTGGCCCAGGACCTGTCCTCGTTCGCCCTCGACCGATCCGGCGGGAGGACCGAACCCCGCCTCGATGGGCCGGCGACGGGCGGCAACCGCCCCATCGTGGAGCTGGTGGCCGCGGTGGCGGAGCGGGTCCGGTGGACCCGGCTGCTGTACCTCTACCCGTCGACGCTCGATGACGCCCTGGTCGAGACCATTCTGGCCACCGGTGTCCCGTACTTCGACCTCTCCCTGCAGCACGTCTCACGCCCGCTCCTCAAGCGAATGCGCCGATGGGGTGACGGATCGCGGTTCCTCGAGCGGATCCGGTCGATCCGGTCCCTCGAGCCGACGGCGGCGTTCCGGTCGTCGTTCATCATCGGGTACCCGAGGGAGACCGAGGCGGATCACGACCAGCTCCTCGAGTGGATCGACGAGGCCCAGCTCGACTGGGTGGGGTTCTTCCCTTTCAGCAACGAGGTGGGCACCTTCGCCAGTGGGCTCGACGGCCAGATCCCCGACGAGCTGGTGGCCGAGCGTCTGCGGGAGTGCACCGAGCTCCAGGACGCCATCACCGCCCGGCGGCGGGAGGACCTCATCGGTGCGACGGTCGAGGTGCTGATCGATGCCCCGGGCGAGGGACGCACCTACCGGGAGGCCCCGGAGATCGACGGGATCGTCTCCTTGCCCGACGACCTGGCCGTCGGGTCGTTCGTCGACGTGGTGGTCACCGGGGCTGACGGCCCGGATCTGGTCGCCGAATTGGTGCCCCGCACCGGACCAGCAGCGGGCCGCCGGATGCCGGCGTCGACCGGGGCGGCCCCATGAGCAACCGCGCCGTCACGCACGACACCTCCGTACCGGCTGTCCCCGTGGCCCGGGCCACCACCTTCGGGCCTTCGGCCCTCCTCACTCCGGCCAACGGCATCACCGTGCTCCGCCTGCTGGCCACGCCGGTGGTCATCGCCCTCATCATGTTGTGGGGGGCGAGCTGGTTCACCTTCGTCTTCGGGGGCCTCCTGGCCATGTCCGACGGCGTCGACGGATGGTTGGCCCGCAAGCAGGGGACCACCCGGTCCGGCGCCTTCCTCGACCCGTTAGCCGACAAGGTGGTCGTGCTGGGCGCGCTCTTCGCCCTGGTGGCCAAGGGCATCGTCTGGTGGGTCCCGGCAGTCATCATCGCCGTGCGGGAGGTGACCATGAGCGTCTACCGATCGGTGGTCGGGCGCCGGGGCGTCTCCATCCCCGCCCGCACCACGGCCAAGGTGAAGACGCTGGCGCAGGACGTGGCCATCGGGCTGTGCCTGGCGCCGCCGTTGGCCACCCACAAGGTGGTGTTGTCCACCGCCATCTGGGTCGCCACCGCCCTGACCGTGTTCACGGGCGGCCAGTACTTCCTCGATGGCAGAAGGAGCGCGCGGCAGGGTGTCGCCGACGGGCCCGGCATCGGCGTCCGTCCGGTGGACGGCTCGAGCTCGGCAGCCTGAGCGAAACGGTGCGCATCGAGATCGTCGCCGTCGGGACCGAACTGCTCCTGGGCCAGATCGCCGATACCAACTCCCAGTGGATGGGGGAGCACCTGGCCGCCGCCGGTGTCGCCTCCCACTTCCACCAGGCGGTCGGCGACAATCAGGAGCGCATGGTGCTGGCATTCCGGACGGCCCTGGCTCGCAGCGACGGCGTCATCGTCTGCGGCGGTCTCGGCCCCACCCATGACGACATCACCCGCGAAGCCATTGCCGAGGTGATGAACGTCCACCTCCGCCGGGACGAGGACGGGGTCGAACGGATCCGGGCCATGTTCTCGAGCCGAGGTCGGGAGATGCCGGACACGAATCTCCGCCAGGCCGACGTTCCCGACGGCGCCTCGATCATTCCCCAGACCAAGGGCACCGCCCCCGGCCTCATCTGCCCGGTCGGGCACAAGGTCATCTATGCCGTTCCCGGCGTGCCCTACGAGATGGCCGACATGTTCGAGCGCGGCATCCTGCCCGACCTGCAGCGCCGCATGACCGAACGGGGCGAGTCGGCCGGGGTCATCGCCAGCCGGGTGATCCGCACCTGGGGCATGAGCGAGTCCGGCCTGGCCGAGACCCTGGCCGGTCACATCGACGATCTCGAGGCCGCGCCCTCCGGACCGTCGGCGACAGGCGCAGGGACCTCGGGGTCTGCCACCATCGCCTTCCTGGCCAGCGGGATCGAAGGCATCAAGGTGCGGGTCACCGTGCGGGCTGCTGATCAGGATGCGGCGTCCACCCTGCTGGATAACCAAGAGGCCGCCATCAGGCGCATCCTCTATGCCAAGGCGGGGGACGTGGTGTTCGGCGTCGACGACGAGGCCATCGAGGACGCCGTGGCCCGGGCCCTCGCCGTCAACGGGCTCACCCTCGGGCTGGCCGAGTCGTTGACCGGAGGGCTGGCCTCGTCGAGGCTGGTCAACGTGCCCGGGGCCAGCCGGTGGTTCCGGGGCTCGGTGGTGTCCTACGCATCGCAAGTGAAGTTCTCGGTCCTCGGCGTGCCGGAGGGCCCGGTGGTCTCGGAGGAGGCGGCCCGGGCCATGGCCGAGGGCGCCCGCCGGGTGTTGGGGTCCGACGTCGGCCTGTCCACCACCGGCGTGGCCGGGCCCGACACCCAGGACGATCAGCCCCCGGGCACCGTGCACGTGGGCCTGGCCCGAGCGGGCCACCTGACCGAGTCGTTCAGTTTCAACGTGCCCGGCGATCGGGACCGGGTTCGCCAGTACGCCACCATCGCCGCCCTCGACCTGCTGCGGAGGCGGCTCGGGAGCCCCAGCCCGGAGTAGTGGCGTGTCCCCATCAAGGGACTCGGCGTCAGCCGGTGGTGCGGACGGGTGGTGCCGCCCCGGCGGGCGACGCCGCTGGAGTCACGACGATGCCCGCCGGTACCAGCTC
>DASZJN010000112.1:0-7972 GCA_035948045.1 Acidimicrobiales bacterium
CGGCACCGGTGGCCCGGGTCGCCCCGGGGGCCAACCGCTCCGACTCGATCGCTTCGCGCCCCTGGCGGTCGAGCCCGGCCAGCGGCCCGGGGAACAGGGCCGAGGAGCGACTGTCGGCGTGGGCGAACGTGATGCCCGACCCGCGGTGGCCGGCCATCGTGGAGGCCCAGCGGCGATTCCTCTCGCTCTCGCCCCCCACGCCGTCTTGTTGCACCCAGCCAGTGTGCCCCAAGGCTGTGACGGCGTGACGAAGGTCGCTCCGGACCTTGTATCGTCGGACACGCCCGGCACACCTGTCGGGCCCAGCCAACAGGAGCGTGCCAGGTGGACGTGCGGATCGGGATCGTACAGTCGATGAAGGAGCTCGACATCGAGTTGCCCGAGGACGCCGACCGCGACGAGGTCCTGGCCGGCATCGAGGCGGCACTGGTCGAGGACGGGAAAATTCTCTGGCTGACCGATCGGAAAGGCCGTCAGGTGGGTGTGCCTGTGGGCAAGGTGGCCTACGTCGAGGTGGATCCGCCGATCGCCGCCCGTCAGGTCGGCTTCGGGATCTCCTGATCCACCACCTGCCTGCTGTCGGCCCGGCTCTGATCCGG
The DNA here is from genome assembly GCA_035948045.1 of Acidimicrobiales bacterium. Taxonomy (GTDB): domain Bacteria; phylum Actinomycetota; class Acidimicrobiia; order Acidimicrobiales; family RAAP-2; genus Bog-756. The sequence continues at coordinate 600 of DASZJN010000112.1, forward strand.
TCGTGGGGCCCTTGAGCGGATGGGCGCGCTCCTCGATCTCAGACTGGTCTTCGTCACCGGCAAGGGCGGAGTGGGGAAGACGACGGTGGCCTCGGCCCTGGCGCTCCTGGCGTCCTCCCACGGCAAGCGGGTCCTCATCTGCGAGGTCGACGCCAAGGGCGATGTGGCCGGCTTCTACGAGGCACCTCCGACCGGATTCAAGGAGAAGGAGGTCCTCCCCGGTCTGTTCGCCATGACCATGGACACCGAGGCGTCCTTGCGCGAGTACCTCAGACTGCAGTTGCGCATCCCTGTGGTTGGGCGCATCGGCCCCCTGGCCAAGGCCTTCGACTTCGTGGCCACCGCAGCCCCCGGGGTTCGGGAGATCCTCACGGTCGGCAAGCTCTGCTACGAGGTCCGCGAGCGCCACTATGACCTCGTGGTGGTCGACGCACCCGCGTCGGGCCACATCGTCGGCCAGCTGGCCGCACCCCAGGCCATCAACAACTTGGTGAAGGTGGGCCTCATCCGATCCCAGACCGACTGGATGCTCGACATCCTCTCCGATCCCCTGACCACCGGGCTCATGGCGGTGTGCACCCCCGAGGAGATGCCGGTCAACGAGACCATCGAACTGGCGACGCGGGTGAAGGAGGAGACCACCGTGCAGCTCTCCGCCGTCGTGGTCAACCGCGTGTTGCCCGAGCTGTTCGGTCGCCAGGAGGAGGAGGTGTTCGACGCCCTCGGGGCGCCCGACCCGCTGGAGCGGTTGGACGAGCTCGTGGGGGGCGACGCCGGCCCCGTCCTCGACGCCGCCCGCCTGGCGGTGACCATGCGGCGCACCCGGACCACCCACCTCGACCACCTGCGCCGGAACATCGAGGAGTCCGTGCCGATGATGTACCTCCCGTACCTGTTCACCCGGTCGCACGGGCTGCGGACCACCCGACAGGTGTCGGCGTCGCTGGGCGAGGAGTTGGGCTACTGATGGCCGCCGCCCGCGGCCGTCGTGGAGGTCGTGAGGAGGGGTCGGGCCATGACGAACCGGGTCGCCCCGGCGGGGGGTCCAAGGCCGTCTCGGCAGGGACCGGGTCGATGGACGGTCTGCTGGCCACCAAGGAGATCGTCGTCGCCTGTGGCCCCGGCGGTGTGGGCAAGACCACCACCGCCGCGGCCGCCGCGGTCATGGCCGCCCTCCGGCACGGGAGCAAGGTCCTCGTACTGACCGTGGATCCCGCCCGGCGGCTGGCCGACGCCCTCGGACTCGACGGCATCGGCAATACCGAGCACCGGGTCCCCGACGAGGCGTTTCGCAGTGCCGGGTTGCGGCCCCGGGGACAGTTGTGGGCCGCCATGCTCGACACCAAGGAATCGTGGGACGCCCTCATCCGCCGCCATGCCCCGGATCCCCAGACCCGCGACGAGATCCTCGCCAACCCCCTCTACCAGAACATCTCCGGGAGGTTCGTGCAGAGCCACGACTACATCGCCATGGAGCGTCTCTACGAGATCCACTCGGCGAGCGACTACGACCTCATCGTGGTGGACACCCCGCCGACCAGGAACGCCCTCGACTTCCTGGACGCTCCCCAGCGGATGGCCGACTTCTTCTCGAGCCGCCTGTTGCGGTGGTTGATCGTCCCCTACCGGTCGCGCCTGGTCAACGTGGCCACCAAACCCTTCTACCAGATCGCCGACCGGATTCTCGGCACCGAGTTCCTGGCCGACATCTCCGAATTCTTCATCCTCTTCCAGTCGATGTACGACGGGTTCGTCGAACGGTCCCAGTCGGTCGGCCGGCTGTTGTCCGACCGGCGCACCACCTTCGTCGTGGTGTCCACCCTCGAAGCGGTGCCGTTGCGAGAGGCCGAGTTCTTCGCCGAGCAGCTCACCTCCCGCCGGCTCCACCTCGGCGCCATCGTCCTCAACAAGGTCCTGCCGGACTACCTGCGGGAGCCCGAGGGCGCCAAGGTCGCCGAGTCCATGAAGGAGATGGCGGGGGAGTTGGCGCCGAGGCTGGCGCCGCGCCTGACCCAGGTCGATCCGGCCATCGGCGATCCTGACCAGGTCGCCAGGGTTCTGTCGGAGGTCGCCGACAGCTACCTGAACTTCCAGGTGGTTGCCCTCCGGGAGATGGAGGAGCGCTCCATGCTCTCGGTGGTGCCCGACGTCCTCGCCACCGTGCCGTTCTTCGACACCGACATCTACGATCTGGCTGGACTGGTCAGACTCGGCGAACAGATCTGGGACTAGGCGGCACCGCCCACATCCGGCACCGGGCCCGCCGCCGACCTCCTCCTCCTGCCTTACCATGCACACATGACGGACATCGTTGATCCTGCGCTCGAGGCCTACGCCGAGGAGCACACCACCGCTGCCCCCGCCTACCTCGACGACCTGGCCGACGACCTGCGGGCCACGCTCGAGTACCCCGGCATGATGGTCGGGCTGCTCGAGGGCCGCTATCTGGAGATGCTGACCTTCGCCCTCGGGGCCCGGACAGTCCTCGAGATCGGGACCTTCGGCGGCTACTCGGCATTGGCCATGGCACCGGGCCTGGCCCCGGGCGGACGGATCATCACCTGTGAGATCTCCGACGTGCACGCCGAGTTCGCCCGCCGCCACATTGCCGCCAGCCCCTATGCCGACAAGATCGAGGTCGTGGTGGGGCCGGCCGTCGAAACCATCGCCACGCTGGACGGCCTCTTCGACCTGGTCTTCATCGACGCCGACAAGGCGACCTACCCCGACTACTTCGAAGCGGTCCTGCCCAAGCTGTCGCCGAGGGGCCTCATCGCCGCCGACAACACGCTGTGGAGCGGTCGGGTCCTCGACGTCGCCGACACCAGCGAGGACACCGTGGCACTGCGCCGCTTCAACGACGCGCTGGCCGCCGACCCCCGCGTGGTCGTCGTCCAGACCACCATCCGTGACGGGGTGACCCTCATCCGGCGCGCCGGGTAGGAGGCGGGAGCGGACCGTGCTGGACTACCACCTCCACCTGTGGCCCCACGCCCAGAGCGACGCCGAGGCCAGTGTCGAACAGGTGGCCGCCTACTGCCGGCGCGCCGCGGAGGCGGGGGTCACCGAGATCGCCCTCACCGAGCACCTCTTCCGCTTCACCCAGGCGAGGGACCTGCTCGGCGGGTTCTGGGACGACCTCCCCGGAGAGGCGCTGCGCCCCGCCATGGAGGAGTACTGGGACCATCACGCACGCGTCGACCTCGACTCCTACGTCGAGGTGGTGCTGGCGGCCAAGGCGGCCGGGCTCCCGGTCGTCCTCGGGCTGGAGGTCGACTACTACCAGGATCGCATGGACCAGGTGGCGGCGCTCCTCGCCGACTATCCCTTCGACGTGCTCCTCGGTTCGATTCACTGGTTGGGTGCCTGGCGATTCGATGTCCTGAGCGAGCCGCTGATGGTGGCGGAGTGGGACGTCCGGGACGTCGACGCGGTGTGGGACGAGTACACCCGGGTCATGGAGGAGTTGGGGGCGTCGGGGGTGTGCGATGTATTCGCTCACCCTGATCTGGTGAAGATCGCCGGACGCGTGCCGGCCATTCCCGACGAGTTCTACGACCGGATCACGGAGGCCGCGGTGCGGTCGGGGATGGCCGCCGAGGTCTCCTCGGCGGGATGGAGGAAGCCGGCGGGGGAGGAGTACCCCGCGCCGCCCCTGCTCAAGCGGCTCGTGGAACGCGGTGTCCCGCTCACCACCGCCTCTGACGCCCACTCGCTCCCCGACGTGGCCGACCGGGTCGGGACCATACAGGACCTGCTGATCGGAGCCGGCGTGACCCACGTGCGGGGCTTTCGCCGGCGCGAGCCTTACGATGTGGCCGTGGCTCCGCCCGACGGGGACTGATCGTGGCCACCCCGGCCGAACTGGCCTTCGGGCGCACCGACCTCGACGACGGGCAGCTGGGCCACCTCCAACGCCTGCTCGGGACGTGGGGGATCCTGGCCGACCTGTCCTTCTCGGACCTGGTACTGCTGGCCCCGATGGCGCCGGACGCCCCCGAGCGGCACGGCGACGGGACCGAGCTGGTCATCCTGGGCCAGATGCGCCCGTCCAACAGCGCCACGGTGGTCGAGCACGACCTCGTGGGACAGACCGTCACCGGTGCCGAATGGCCACTTGCAGTGCGCACCTTCCGGTCCGGCGAGGTGGCACGGGGCGAGGTGATCCTCGAGCCGGGCGACGAGCCGGTTCGGCTCCACTGCATTCCCGTGCGGTTCGAGGGCACCACCGTGGCCGTCCTGGCCCGGCTGGCGGCGGGTGCCGGCCGGCGACCCGGTCACCTCGAGCGCACGTACCGTGATCTGTTCGACCGCTTCGCCATCATGCTGGCCGAGTCGACATTCCCGTTCCCGAGCGAGGAGGTGGCCACCGAGGAGGCTCCCCGGGTCGGGGACGGCGTCGTCCTGGTGGATGAGGAGGGTCGTGTCCGCTACGCCTCCCCCAATGCCACCAACGCGCTCCATCGCATGGGGATGTACTCCCAGACCGAGGGCCGACGCCTGACGGATCTCGGGATCGAGGAGTCGGCCATCGAATGGGCCCTGGCATCCGCGCTCCCGGTGGTGGAGGAGGTCGAGCGGCGACCGGACGTCACCGTACTGCTCCACTGCATTCCCCTGCTGGCCAACGACGACGTGACGGGGTGCCTGGTCCTGCTGCGCGACGTCACCGACGTCCGCCGGCTGGATCGCCTGCTGCTGTCCAAGGACGCCGCCATTCGCGAGGTGCACCACCGGGTCAAGAACAACCTGCAGACCATCTCGGCCCTCTTGCGGCTGCAGGCCAGACGCCTGTCCCCGGGTGACGGGAGAGTGGCGCTGTTCGAGGCCGAGCGCCGCGTCCGGTCCATCGCCATCGTCCACGAGATCCTCTCCCGAGAGCCGAGCGATCAGGTCCCCTTCGACGAGATCGTCACCTCACTGATCCGCATGGCGGAGGACTCGGTTGTGCATTCGCAGGACCTCACGTTCGAGGTGACCGGGCAACTCGGTGAGGTGCCCGCCGACGTAGCCACCCCGCTGGCGGTCGTCCTGGCCGAGCTCTTGCAGAATGCCGTCGAGCACGCCTTCCTCCATTCCAAGGTCGGCGACCTCAAAGCCGGCGACAACGCTGGACCCTTCCTCCCGAGTACGCCGGGCGCAGAAGGGCCCGTCCCGTATCAGGCCCCCGGCCACATCCGTGTCCACCTGGTGAACGATGTCTCCTGCCTCGTGCTCGAAGTCATCGACGACGGCTCCGGCCTGCCAGAGGGATTCGATATCGACGCCACCGAGAGTCTGGGGCTGTCCATCGTCCGGGACCTCGTGCGCAGTCAGCTGGAAGGCACCATCACCATGCGCAACCGGAGTGACGGCGATCCGGGGGCGAGGGGCACCATCGTGTCCATCGAACTGCCGACGCAGGAGGCCCAGCCCATCGGGCAGTAGCCAGGGTGACGAGAGGCCGTCCCGGTTGGTTCAGGAGGCGCGGCGGCGGGCGGCCAGCCACACCTTGCGCAGCTTGCGTCGCTCCTCTTCGGAGGTGCCCCCCCAGACACCCGACTCCTGATTGGTGGCCAGCGCGAAGTCGAGGCACGGCTCGAGGGCGTCGCACCCCCGGCACACCCGCTTGGCCGCCTCGATCTGATCGACGGCCGGACCCGTCGTCCCGACGGGGAAGAACAGATCGGGTTCCGTGCTACGACAGGCGGCCAGGTGTCTCCAGTCACCGTCGTCCCATTCGACCGTACGGTTCCACATAAGGGCCACGATGCTTCCTCCGCTCCCGTTCCCGAGATTCCTGTTTGTGATCAGATTCACATGGCCTGACACCAAGATGCCCCAGGCCGTTCAGGGTTCGTTCACTAGAGTAATCACCGGCACCGGGCGTTGCAAGCAGTTTTGAGGGCCGTGCGCACGGTTTTCGGCTCACTTTCCGGCGCCGGAGCCGCAACCCGGGGAGGTTCCGAAGGATGGCAGCCATGGGGGTCCTCGGGCACCGCGGGAGCCCCGACCCGGCGGCTGGAGTCCGCGAGAACACCCTCGAGTCGTTCATGCGGGCCCGACGCTTGGGTGCCGACGGCATCGAGCTCGATGTGCGATCGACGGCCGACGGGGCCATGGCCGTCCATCACGACCCGGTGATCCCGGGGGTGGGGACCATCTGCGAGCTGCCCGCCGATGGGCTCCCTGCGTTCGTCCCGCTGCTGGCCGTCGCCCTCGACGCCTGCGCGGGCATGACCGTCAACATCGAGATCAAGGACCTGCCCGGTGAGCCGGGATTCGACCCCGCCGCGCCGCTGGCGGTCGAGGTGGCAGACCTGGTCCGGGCCCGCGGGCGGTCGGCCAGCGTGGTGGTCTCCTCGTTCTGGCCGGACGCCCTGGCCGCCGTCCGCCGGGCTGCGCCCGAGGTCAGCACCGGACTCCTGCTGGCGAGCTGGTTCGACCCGGCCGACGCCGTCGCGGCCGCCGTGCGGCTGGGTTGCCGTGCGCTCCACCCCCACGTCGACCTCGTCGGTCCGGGCCTCGTCGACGACGCCCACCGCGCCGGGCTGTCGGTGGCCACCTGGACGGTGAACGACCGCGACCGGCTGGAAGCGGTCAGGGATGCCGGGATCGACACGGTGATCACCGACGACGTGGTCCTGGCGCTGGCCGTGCGGGCCACCGGCAGACCCGGGGTCTGACCAGCCATCTGGCGGTTCCGCCACTCGGCCGTCCTGACCTGGGATCGCGGCCCGATTGGTCGGAGGGGCGGTTTTCAACAACAATGCACGCCCATGAACGTCGTTGTCTGTGTGAAGCAGATCCCCGATCCGGCCGCCCCAGGGGCCCTCGACCCGGGGACGAAGAACCTTGTCCGAGAGGGAAAACTCATCCTCGACGACTCCGACGCCTACGGCGTGGAGATGGCCCTTCAGCTGGCCGATGCCGCCGGCGGTGGCGACGTGACCCTGGTCTCCATGGCGCCGAACGGGGAGACCTCGGGCCTTCGCACCGCCTTGGCCATGGGGGCGGCCAAGGCCATTCTGGTCAGTGACGACTCCCTGGCCGGCACCGACGCCCTCGGCACCGCCAAGGTGTTGGCCGCGGCCATCCGGCGGGCCGAGCCGGACCTGATCCTGGCCGCCACCGAGTCCACCGACGGCTACACCGGCACCACCCCGGTCCAGGTCGCCGAGCTGCTGGGCCTGCCCTCGGTGACCTTCGCCAAGAAGGTGGAGATCAGCGGCGCCTCGGTCAAGGTGGAGCGACAGACCGAGACCGGGTACGACGAAGTCGAGAGCCCGCTGCCCGCCGTGGTCACGGTCACGGCCGGTGTGGTCGAGCCCCGCTACCCGTCGTTCAAGGGGATCATGGCGGCCAAGTCGAAGCCGGTGGACGTGCTCACCGTG
>DASZJN010000113.1:0-6066 GCA_035948045.1 Acidimicrobiales bacterium
CCCGAGGAGGTCCGGTATGCGCTCCGGGAGCAGGTCGAGCTCATCGTCACCACCGTGGTCGGCTGCCTGGCCGAATCACCTCCGGAGCTGGCCCAGGACATCATCTATGAAGGCATCCACCTGGTCGGGGGTGGGGCCCTGCTGAGGGGACTGGCCAACCGGCTGGCGGATGAGACCGAGGTGCCGGTCCACTTGGTGGCGACCCCGCTCGAATGCGTGGTGCAGGGTGCGGGACTGTGCCTCGACTCGTTCGACAGCCTGCGGCCCATCTTTGCTGCGGCCGAGTCCTGAGCCGACCCCGAAGAGCCGGCGTCGCCGCCACCGCTATCAGTCCACGGCCAACAGGTCCTCGGCCACCTGGCGGACCTGCCAGTCGCGATCGTCCAGGCAGCGACGGAGGGCGGCCTCGACCGAGGGACCGGTGAAGGCGGCCAGGGCCACCGCGGCCCGGCGGCGCACGGCGGGCTTGTCGTCCAGGGCCGCAAGGATGGCCGGCAAACCTGTCGGGTCGCCGATGGCCCCCAGGGCGGCCACCGCCGACTCCCGACACAACGGGTCGGAGTGACCTGATCCGGTCGTGGCCAGCGCGGCCAGGGTCGGGACGGCCGAGCGTTCCCCCCGCTCACCCATGGACCATGCGGCCATCTCCACCACGGAGGGATCGGGGTCGCCCAGTGCGGAGGAGATGTCCACGGAGGGACGGGCCCCGGCCAGTTCGCACGCCCGGCGCCGGACCGTCGGAGCAGGGTCTGCCTGGGCCGAGTGCAGGTCGGCGTCGGTGAGGGAGCCGAGCCGGTCGAGCGCACCCAAGGCGGTCACCCGGATCGACGGCGCCTCGTCGGTCAGGGCAACCCGCGCCGCTGTCTCGTCCCCCACGTGTCCGGCGAGCGCCGCCGCCCGGCGACGCTCGGTGACGCTCGGACGGGGGGGTTCCATGGCAGGCTGCATGGCGTCGTCTTGGCTTCGGCCCCACGACGCCGGCGGGTCCGATGAACGAGGAGCAATCACCCCACCACTATGACCGAGGACGAAAACCATCCGCTCAACGGACCTCGTGCCACCGATGCCCGGGGCGCCCAGGTGTTCGGGCCGGCTCCGTGCCTGCAGGTTCCATGACGGTGCCTGGGCTGGTGGCGCCGATCGGAACGGAAGGAGGCCCCCCACTCCCGGCGGCCAGGAGGCGTCGCCGCTGGCCCTGGGTACTCATCATCCTGATTGCGGTGACCGTGGCCGTAGCCTCGCGTTGGAACCTCGACTACTACGGGATCCAGCCCGGCTCGGCGCAGTCGGTGCAGCAGTTCATCACCGTTCCGCCCGACAAGAGCCATCCCGTCAGTCATCCGGTGCTGCTCACCGATGTCCAGATCGGGAGGGTGACCGCCCTCTCCTATCTGTTCTACAAGCTCCAAGGCGACACCACGCTGGAGCCGGTGGAAGCAGTGACCGGCGGGACACCCCCCTCGCAGCTGGATGCCCAGGGAAAGCTTGAGATGTCCCAGGCGGAGTCCGCCGCCAAGACGTCGGCTCTGAAGCGCCTCGGGTACACGGTGACCGCCACCCCGGCCGGGGCCGTGATCTTCGGCACCTACCCCGGCACCCCGGCGTACCCGGTGCTCAACGTGGGGGACGTCGTCACTGCGGTTGACGGGGTGGCGACGCCGGCGGCTCGCGACCTGACCGCTTCCCTGGCCCACTACCACTCGGGGCAGACCATCTCCCTGACCGTGCGCAAAGGTGGCACCGCTCCTCCCGCACCGGTGCCGGTCACCCTCAAGCGAACGGTCGTCGACGTCGGTGGCGGTCAAAAGGCCGCCCTCGACCTGGGTATTCAGCCCGAAGACCAGATCGACTACGGCTACCCGTTCCCCGTGAGCATCAACGTGACCAACATCGGCGGGCCCTCTGCCGGACTGGCCATGACCCTCGGCGTCATCGATGCGCTGACCAGCGGATCGGCCACCGGCGGCCACACCGTGGCGGCCACGGGGACCATCGACAGCCGCGGCAATGTCGGCGATGTCGGTGGCGTGCCCCAGAAGACCGTGGCGGTGGAGAATGCCGGCGCCTCCATCTTTCTGGTCCCGCCACAGGAGTACCAGGCGGCTCTGTCCAAGGACCGGCCCGGCCTCAAGATCTATGCCGTGTCGACGCTCGATCAGGCCCTGGCCGTGCTGGTCGCCCATGGTGGGAAGGTGTCGTCGCCGCCGGCCAATTCCTCCTCACTCACCACCACGCCGGGATGAGCTCCTTCGGGGGCCGACGGTCGTAGGCTCTCGGCCATGCCAGAGGAACGACTGATGTCCATCTCCTCCTCGTCGCACCTGGCTCCCGACGACGTAGCCCGACACTCGTTCGGCTCGGTGCGGCGAGGCTTCGATCCGAACGAGGTCCGTGCCTATCTCGAGTCGATCGCCGCCGGTCTGAAGGGTCTCGCCGAGCGAGAGCGCCAGCTCCTGCAGGAACTGGCCGACGCGGAGCACAGGGCCGCCCACCCCGTGCTGGACGAGCCGACGCTCACGGCGGCGTTGGGCACGGAGACGGCCAGGGTGCTCCACAGCGCGCACGAAGTGGCCGCGGAGATGGTGGCCAAATCGGAGGCGGAGGCCAACCGCCTCCTGACGGAGGCCCGCGAGGAGATCCAGCACAGCCGGGCCCAGAGCGAGGCCCGACTGACCGAACAGACTGCCGAGTCGGAAGCGGCGGCCAAAGAGCTCCGCGATCGAACCGACAACCAGGCCGTGGCCCGGCTGGAGACGGCGCGCCAGGAAGCAGAGGAACTGCTGGTGCAGGCTCGCGAGCAGTGTCGGTCGATGGTGGACGAGGCGCAAGGGCTGCGGGCCCGCGTGCTGGCCGACCTGTCGAAACGCCGGAAGGTGCTCCACGCGCAGATCGAGCAGCTCCGCGCCGGCCGCGAGCGCCTGGCCGAGACCGTGCAGGACGTGCGCCGTTCGGTCGATGTCATTGCCGACGACCTCTTCGCGGCCGAGGACAAGGCCCGGTTGGCGGCCGAGGCCGCGGGCCGGGAAGCTCTGGATCGCCCCGAAGAGGGCACGCCTGAGGAGATGGCTGCCCTGTTGCTGGCCGAGGAGACGGAGGCCCGCGCAGTCGTTGGCGATGAGGGCGGGGCAGAGGTGGAGGTGGAGGTCGAAGGGGTCCCGGACGTCGTGGCGAGCGCCGATTCCTCCGAGGTCACCGAGGCACCGTCACCGGAGGCTGACAAATCCCCTGTCGACGCGCTGTTTGCCAAGATTCGCGCCGCCCGAGACGAGCCGGCAATCGACGAGGTGCCTTCCGAGCCGCCGCCGCCGGCCGACGAGCACGCGGAAGCGGCCTCCGATGACGGGGCTGAGGCCGCCGAACCAGTCGGTGCCCCCGCCGACAAGGATGGCGGCGACCAGACGGCTGGCGACGCGGGTTCGGGCGACGAGGAAGAGGACCAGCCTCCGGAGGACCGCAGCCCGTTCGCCATCCGTCGGGACGAGCTGATCCGCCCCCTCGTGACCACATTGAGCCGGCGTCTGAAGCGAACCCTTCAAGACAGCCAGAACGAGCTACTCGACAGCCTTCGTTCCAAAGGGTTCCAGTGGTCCGCAGATCTCCTACCGGACGACACCGAGCATCTCGATTCCTATTCCACCGCGGCCCTGCCGGCCTTGGAACAGGCGTCGGAGGCCGGCGTCTCCTTCGCAGGGACCGGATCAACCGGCGGTCCACCCACCGAAGTCGTCGTGGGGATCGCCCACGAGCTGGCCCAGGAAATCGTGGGACCACTCCGGCGCCGCCTCTGCGACGGCGAAGGCTTGGCCGACGCCGAGGAGTCTGTGGTGGCCGAGCATGTGGGCTCCGCCTTCAGGGAGTGGAAGGGTGAGCGCATCGAGCGGCTGGCCGGGGACCACATCGTGGCGGCCTTCTCCGCCGGGACCATCGCCGCGGCCGAACGTGGGGACACCACTCACGTGGAGTGGATCGCCGACTCGAGCTCGGGGGGCGACCCCTGTCCTGACTGCGAGGACAATGGACTGAACGGGGCCCAGCAGCCCGGCGTCGACTTCCCTACCGGGCATCGGCATCCTCCCGCACATCCCGGGTGTCGATGCCTGCTCGCTCTCTCTGCCACCTAGGCTGCAGCCGTGCGTCCCCCCACCGATATGCCTCAAACCCCGCGCCCTGCCTCACGTCGGCGGCGCCGAGGCATTGTCATCGGCGTGATCATCCTGATCATCGTGATCGCGTCGCTGAGGACCTTCGCCATCTTCTACACCGATGCGCTCTGGTTCTCGTCGGTCTCCCTCCATTCGGTCTGGGTCAAGCTGTTCGAGATCAAAGTCGGGCTGATGGTGACGTTCGCGGTCCTCTTCGCCGCGCTCCTGATGGCCAGCCTGTTGGTGGCCGAGCGGCTGGCCCCCAAGGGCCCGACGCTCGACGCGGAGGACGAATTCGTCAAGCGGTACCAAGAGGTCATCGGTCCCTACGCCCGATGGCTGCGGATCGGCGTGGTGGTGGTGCTCTCGCTCATCGTGGGATCCCAGGCCATCGGGCAGTGGCAGAACTGGATCCTCTTCAGCAACAGCAGTCAGTTCGGCGTGACCGATCCACAGTTCCACCGCAATGTCGGCTACTTCGTGTTCACCCTGCCCTTCCAGCAGTTCCTGGTCCACTGGTTCCTGGTGGCTCTGTTCGTGGTGCTCCTCATCACCCTCCTCAGCCACTACCTGAACGGCGGCATCCGCATGCAGGGCTCGCGCCCACGGGTGCGGCCGGCGGTGAAGGCCCACATCTCGGTGATCCTGGGACTGCTGGCCCTCGTCAAGGCGGTCGGCTACTACCTGGCGCGCTTCAATCTCGACCTGTCGAGCAACGGGTACACCCAGGGGGCCGGTTACACCGACGTCCACGCCAGGCTGCCCGCCCTCCAGCTCCTCATCCTGGTGTCGCTGGCTGCGGCGGGCCTGCTGATCTACAACATCCGGCGCCAGGGTTGGGCCCTTCCCATCCTGGGTGTCGGGCTCTGGTTCCTGGTGGCGCTGACCGCGGGCACCATCTATCCCGCCGCCGTCCAGGCGCTCAAGGTGAACCCGGCGCAGAACACGCTCGAGCGTCCCTACATCCAGCGCAATATCGATGCCACCCGGGCCGCCATGGACATCGGCGGCGTGAAGACCACGTCGTATCCCGCCTCGGCCACCCTCACCGCCTCCCAGCTGTCAGCCAACGCCGACACGCTGGGCAACGTGCGGTTGTGGGATCCGACCCAGACCCAGACCACCTACGACAAGCTGCAGGACATCCGCTCGTACTACCAGTTCAACACCCTGGCCGTGGACCGCTACAAGGTCAATGGGTCGGAGTCTCCGACCATCGCCGGCGTTCGCGAGATCAACGATGCCGGCCTCCCGGCGAGCTCGTGGGTGAACCGCACGCTGCAGTACACCCATGGTTACGGGATGATCGTCTCTCCCTCCACCGGGGTGACCAGCAACGGCGATCCGCAGTTCGCGGTGAGTGACGTGCCCCCCGTCTCCAGCAGCGGGCTTCCCGATGTCACCCAGCCGTCGGTCTACTTCGGTCTCAACAACGCCGGGTATGTGGTGGCCAACACCAAACAGCCGGAGATCGACTTTCAGCTGACCAACGGAACCAACGTGGAGACCCACTACTCCGGAACCGGTGGTGTGCAACTCTCGTCGTTCTTCGATCAGGCCATGTTCGCCCTCCGGTTCAGCGATTTCAACCTCATCATCTCCAATCAGATCACCAACAAGTCCCGCCTCATGTTCGACCGTGGGGTGCAGGCTCGGGTATCGAAGGCGGCCCCGTTCCTGAACCTCGACGCCGATCCCTATCCGGTGCTGGTCGGCGGACACATCGACTGGGTCCAGGACGCCTACACCACCACCGGCAACTACCCGTATTCGCAGAACGCCGACACCGGTGCCGTGCCTCAGGGGAGCGGGCTCTCCGGCACCTTCAACTACGTCCGCAACTCGGTCAAGGTGGTAATCGACGCCTATACGGGGCGCATGACCTTCTACGTGATGACGCCGAACGACCCCATCATCCAGACCT
>DASZJN010000114.1:0-2367 GCA_035948045.1 Acidimicrobiales bacterium
GATGCCGGCCCGCTGCAGACGGCCCAGCAGCTCCGTCGTCGTGGGGGCGGAGTTGTTGGTGGCGAAGACGACGCGGGTGCCCTGTCCCCGGAGGGCGGATACCGCTGCAGCCACATCCCCGATGGGCTGACCGGCCAGCCACACCACGCCGTCAAGGTCGACGATCCACAGCGAGGCGGACGCCAACGTGGCCGCCGGCGACCGACCGGCGCTCATTCCGGGGTGGTGTCGGTGGTCCCGGACTCCGCTTTCTGGACCTTGGCGCCCTTCCGGGTCCGGCGGGTGGCGTCAGCCAACTGGTCCGCCGACTCGAGTACCCGCGAGATCAACCCCGAGAGATGCGACAGCGGCTCGATGGGAAGCCCCTGGTCAGGATCGACGGCCGAGGGAGGTGCACCGGGTTCGTTGCCCTCCGAGGACGGGGCCAGGGGCCGGGCGCTGAGGTCGGCGATCCGTTCCCCCGTCACCTTTGCCGCCCGTTCCCAGTACGAGCGGAACATCCCGATGTCGAAGGCGCCGTCGCGCACCCGGGCCTGGTCGAGCAGCCGGGCGGGCGGCGCCTTGAGGTCCCGGACCACGTGCACTGCGGCCAGGGCCTTCAGCCCGTACCAGGTGGGATCGAGCTCCCACCACCGGAATCCCTGGCGGGCCGAGGCCGGTAGGTAATGGTGGTTGTTGTGCCAGCCCTCTCCGCCGGTGAACAGGGCCACGATCATCGAGTTCCGGCTGGTGTCCGGGGTGGCGTACCGGCGCCGACCGATGAGATGGGCCATGGAGTTGACCAGGAACGTCCCGTGCCACAGCAGGACGGTGGAGAGGAAGAAACCGATCAGCAGGCCCCCCCACCCTCCGATGAGGAAGCAGGCGACGGCCACCAGCCAGGGGCCGATCCACGAGTGACGCTCGAGCACCCGCAGTTCCGGATAGGAGGCGAAGTCCTTGATGGTCGAGAGATCGGTGGCCTTGTACCTGGTCGACAGGATCCAGCCGACGTGGCTCCACCAGAAGCCGTCCCGCGGTGAGTGCACGTCGTCGTCCAGATCGGTGTAGCGGTGGTGGAGGCGGTGGTGACTTGCCCACCACAGGGGCCCCTTCTGCACCGCGGTGGTGCCACCGAACGCCATCACGAACTGCGCCACCCGGCCCATGCGATAACTGCGATGGGAGAAGTAGCGGTGGTACCCGGCGGTGATGAAGAACATCCGGGTGAGGTAGAGGAAGGCGCAGAGCACCCAGTCCTGCCAGGTCACCACCACGAAGAGTGCAGCCAGGGGAGCCAGGTGGACGCCGATGAACGGAATCGACGCCACCCAGTCGGTCGTGTCGGCGGACCCGTCCGCTGTGTCGGGTTGCGAGGTGCCGGTCGGCACAGGGGTGGTTGCGGTCATGGGATGGCGCCACCGGCTACCGACGGCAACCCGACAATGGTAGCCCGGCCGAACCGGATTGCCGGTGGCATGGCGGCACCAGACGGGACCTGGCCGTTGGTCAATTGGTCACGTAGAGATTCCCGTTCGATCCTCGGATTACCTTGATCGCCGTCAGCCCGGAGGTGGCAGGGCCGTTGCGGACGTTCCCGGTCCGGGGATCGAAGGTCGACCCGTGACAGGGGCAGGCGATGATCCTGGCCGATGCCTGGTAGGCAACCGTGCATCCCGCATGGGGACAGATGGCGTCGAAGGCGACGAAGTCGTTGGCGACCCGCTGGATGACCAGGGCCGGGTCCCCGCTGGACGGGTCGGTGAAACTGGCCGACCCGCCGATGGGCACACTCGAAGCCGATCCGATGGCGGTCCCGGCCGGCGTCGAGCCCGTCGTGGTGGTGGTGGAGCCACCCGTTCCGGCCGGAGAGGTCGTGCTGGTCGGACCCGGACCACCCCTCGTGAGGGTCCGGGTTCCGCTGGCCGAGGCGGCGGTTCCGCCCACGGCGCGACCGAGCAGGGCGGCCAGCCCGCCGGCGACCACGACGACACCGGCGGCGAGGGCGGCCAGCGCCCCGTGGGAGAGCACCGCCCGCCGGGGCAGGCCCCCCTCCGAGGACGGCGCCATCGGTTGGCGCTGGGCCAGCCAGGTGTCGAACGCGGGAGCGCCTGCCGCTCCGCCCAGCGCCAAGGGGGTCCAGGCGAAGAAGAAGACGATGTCCGAACCGGTGAAGTAGGGAGAGGCGTGGAAGCTCACGGTCAAGAAGAGGCCGAGCGACAGGGCCATGCCCGCCACCGCGGCCACCCGGGTCAGCAGGCCGACCAGGATTCCCAGGCCGATGGCCACCTCCCCGATCGAGATGAGCAGGCCCACCGTCGAGGCGAGCGGCACGAGGTGGCTGGTCAGCCCGTGGATCGGGCTCGAGTGGGAGGCACCGACCAGCTG
>DASZJN010000115.1:0-20557 GCA_035948045.1 Acidimicrobiales bacterium
CGTTGGCGATGCCGTCGCGGACCCGGTCGTAGCCGCGCTCCGAGGCGCGCTTGAACCACAGCGAGGCGATCACCAACGCCGGGACGATCAAGACGACGGTGATGGCGGCCAGGCGGACATCGGTGGCGAACAGGACAACGGTGATCACCACCATGGTCAGTGCCTGGATGGCCAGTTGGGAGAGGCCGTCCTGCAGGAGCTGCTGGAGGTTCTCGATGTCACTGGTCATGCGGCTCATGACCACACCCGCCTTCTCCTCGGTGAAGAAACCGAGGGACAGACGTTGCAGGTGGGCGAAGACCTTGACCCGGAGGTCGTTCATCACCCAGGCGGCCAACCGGCCGGTGACCTGCACCTGAAAGCGTTGGGCCAGCGACGTGATCACGATGAAGACCAGATAGGCCGCGGCCACGGCCGCCACCACGGCGAAGTGCTCGTGACCCGGCGTCATGCCGTCGTTGATGGCGATCTCGGTCAGCTTGGGCCCGGTCTGGGAGGCGATGGAGATCACCACCACCAGCAACCCGGCCACGGTCAACATGCCGGGGTACTTGGTGAGCAGACGCCACAGGGTCAGGCGGCGGAGCTCCCGCTCGGAGCCGTTCTGCTCGAAGACGATGTCGGGCTCGGGGTACTCGGGCTCCGAGGCCAGCAGCCGGTCCACGCCCACCTGGAGCTCGGGAGGGATGCCGGCAAAGGGCAGGCCGGGCGCGGCCGGGCGCCCGAATCCACCGGGTGCCCCGCCGAATCCTCCGGCCATGCCACCGCCCCAGCTCATCGGTGGGCACCGCCTCGCACCGACTCGAGGAGGTCCGCCAGCCGCCTACCGTCCTCGTCGGGGCCCACGGCGTCCGCGTCGGAGCCCTCCAGGTCGGCATCCCGCTCGAACTCCGCCGCCTGGGCCAACACCTCGGCGTAGAGGGGGGTGGACTCGAGCAGCTCGGCGTGGGTCCCGTCAGCGACCACCTTCTGCTGATCGAGCAGGACCACCCGATCGGCCAGGGCGATGGTCGACAGCCGGTGGGCGATGATCAGGGTGGTACGGCCCAGCATCTGCACCCGCAGGCTGGCGTGGATCATCTGTTCGACCTGGACGTCGATGGCGCTGGTGGCGTCGTCGAGCACCATGATGGGCGGATTGACCAGCAGGGTGCGGGCGATGGCGATGCGCTGTCGTTGACCGCCGGACAGCGTGTAGCCGCGCTCGCCGACCACGGTGTCGTAGCCGTTCTCCAGGTGGGTGATGAACTCATGGGCACCGGCCGCCCGGGCCGCGGCCTCCACCTCGTCGAAGGTGGCGGACGGCTTGCCGTAGGCGATGTTGTCCCGCACCGACACCGAGAACAGGAATGGCTCGTCGAGCACCACGCCGACATTGGCCCGCAGGCTGGACAGGGTGAGGTCGCGGACGTCATGACCGTCGATCTGGATCGATCCGTGCCGTACGTCGTAGAAGCGGTTCAACAGGCGGGCCACGGTCGACTTGCCCGCCCCGGTGCGCCCGACCAGCGCCACCGTTTCCCCGGGGGCGATGTGCAGGTCGAAGTCGGCGAGCACCAGGCGCTCGGCCTCGCTGTCGTAGGCGAAGTCGACGTGGCTGAACCGGACATCGCCCCGGCAGTCGGTCAGGTCGACGGCGTCGGGCTTGTCGGTGACCGTCGGCTCCTCGTCGATGATCTCGTAGATGCGCTCGGCCGAGGCGGCGGCCCGCTGTCCCATCATGATCAGCATGCCGAGCATCATGAACGGTGCCTGGAGCATCAAGAGGTAGGCGTTGAAGGCCAGGATGGCGCCGATCCCCAGCTCTCCGTGGATGACCATGTAGCCGCCGAACAGCAGGACCAGGACCAGGCCGAGCTGGGGGAGGTTCTGGACCAGGGGAGTAAAGCGGGCCCGGAGGTCGGCGTCCTTGATGTAGCCCCACTGGACCTTCTCGGCCGCGCCGGACAGGGCCCGCAGCTGCTGCTGTTCGGCGGCGAAGGACTTGACCACCCGGACCCCGTTGACGTTCTCGTCGACGATGGTGGCCACCTCGGCCAGCCGGGCCTGGATGATCCACGACACCGGGAACATCGATCTCCGCATCCTGACGCCGGTGATGTACACGAAGGGCGTGGTGGCCATGGCGATGAAGGCCAGGGGCACGTTGATGGTCAGCATGAAGATGAAGGCCACCACGGCGATGGAGCACTGCACCATGATCAGCGGGGCGAAGGTCATGTACATCTGGACCGAGCGGATGTCCGAGTTGGCCCGCGAGATCAACTGGCCCGTCTGCACCCGGTCGTAGAAGGAGAAGGACATGCGGGTCAGGTGCTCGTAGATGATGTTGCGGAGGTCGTACTCGATGTCGTAGGCCGTCTCGAACAGGAGGAGCCGGGCGATGTACCCCATGACGGCTCCGACGAGGCCGAGGCCGACGATCCACCACACGTAGTGGCTGAGGGGGACGGTGTGGTGGGTGATCGAGTTGCCGATGGCCTGCTGCAGCAGGTTGGGGATCTGGACCTGCAGCACCAGGCCCACGAAGGACAGCGACAGCGACGTGATGAAGATGCCCTTGTGGGCCTTCATGACAGGCAGGGCGCGGCGCAACCAGCTGAGGGATCGGTCCGGGTCGATGGTCGCCCTCGGGGCCTCGTTGCGGGCCTCCTCGGCGATGGGGACGAACTCGGTGCCCTGCTCCGGTGGCTCGGTGCGCCGTGGCCGGAGGGTGGGGGCCTTCACCGGGCCGCCACCTGGGCCATCCGGTAGGCGTGGAGGGCCTTCCTCCACGCCAGCAGGCCGACGAAGGCCCGCTCGGACTCGATCTCGTCGCCGAGGCACGAGGCGATGTCACCCAGCCGGGCGGAGACCGCCGCATCGGCGTCGTCGAGGGCCCGCCGGCCGGTAGGGGTGAGCACGTGATCGACCTGGCGACGATCGGCCACGACATGGCGGCGCTCGACCAGGCCGCGGGCGACCAGCCCGTCGACCACCGCCGTCACGCTGGGGGGGCGCACCGCCAGGCGCTCGGCCAGGTCGGAGGAGACGGCCGGGCTTCCGTCGAGGAAGCCCAGCACCCGGTACTGCGGCAGGGAAAGATCCGCCGAGGCCAGGCCGAGCTCCACCTGCTTGGCCAACCACGCCGCGGTCCGACCCAGGGTCCGGCACTCGTCCGCCGCCGCTTTGGGGCGGCTTTCTTTGAGAGTCACATAGTTAGACTATCGAATGATCGGCGGCGTCAGTTCACCGGGTGACCACCCGGCCGAGGTGTCGGCTCCGTGACGAGCCCTGGGGTGGATGCCCTAGGAGACGAGCCCCGCCGTCGAGAGGTTGAGCCCGTCAGTGCCCTTGGACCGGTGGACCACCTGGATCTCACTGAACTCGGCCAGGCCCCAGGGCCCGTTCTCGACCCCGATCCCGCTCCACTTGAAGCCGCCGAAGGGCTGCTGGGGGGCAAGGGCCAGGTGGGTGTTGACCCATGCCGTGCCGCACTCGAGCTGACCGGCGATCTCGGCGGCACGATCGGCGTCGGCGCCCCACACCGATCCCGACAGCCCGAAATGGGTGGCGTTGGCCCGCTCGACGACGTCGTCGACGTCCCGGTAGGGGATCACCGGCAGAGCCGGGCCGAACTGCTCCTCGTCGACGATCCGGGTCCCGTCCGACAGCCCGGCCAGAATGGTCGGCTCGAAGAAGTAGCCGGGCCGATCCATGACGTGTCCGCCGGTGACGGCCCGGGCCCCGTGGGACAGGGCATCGCCGACCAGCTCCTGCACCCGCTCGAACTGGGGGCGATTGTTGATGGGCCCCAGTTTGGTGTCCGCTTCGGTCCCGTCGCCCACCTTGACCGCAGCAGCCTGTGCGGCCAGGCCGTCGACCACATCGTCGTAGATGGATTCGGGCACGTAGACGCGCTTGATGGCCGAGCACACCTGCCCGTTGTTGTTGAAGGCAGCTGCGAAGATGCCTCTGCTCACCACGGCCGGGTCGACGTCGTCCAACACGATGGCCGGGTCGTTGCCGCCGAGCTCGAGGGTGACCCGCTTGAGGTCGGGGGCCGCCGACTGCGCGACCTTCTTGCCGGTCTCGACGGAGCCGGTGAAGCTGATCTTGCGGGGCACCGGGTGGCCGGTCATCCATGCTCCGAGTTGGTCGCCTCCACTGACCACGTTGAGCACGCCCGGGGGCAGGGCGTCGCGCAGGAGCTCGGCCGCCTTCAGGGTGGTGAGGGGGGTGAAGGGGGACGGCTTGAGCACCAGGGTGTTGCCGGCCAGCAGCGCGGGGGCGATCTTCCAGAAGGCCAAGGTGAGCGGGAAGTTCCACGGGGTGATGGCGGCCACCACGCCGAGCGGGCGCCGCACCACTTCGACCCGCGCCTCAGCGTCGTCCTGGATGACCTGGGGAGGCGTTTCGAGGTTGGCGAAGTACTGGCACCAGATGGCCGCGGCAAAGACCTCGATGTTGGCATCGCCGAGCGGCTTGCCCTGCTCGGCGGTGAGCACCGGAGCCAACTCGCCTGCGGAGGCCAGCAGCACGTCAGCCATCCTCAGGAGGGACGCCCGCCGGGCGCTCTCGTCCGACTTCCAGTCCCGCTGGGCCTTGGAGGCGGCGTCGAACGCCGCATCCAGTTGTTGCGGGCTGCATTCCGGGGCGTGGGCGAAGATCTCGCCGTTGGCCGGGTTGACCACACCGAACGACTCCGCCGCCGGCACCGTGTCCCCCCCGATGGTCATGACGAAGTCGGGCATGCTCGATCCCCCAGTGCTCGTTGTCTGATCGCCTCTGAAGCTAAGACTCCTCCCACCCCGGTTGTCAAGGGAGCCTGAGGCGGGAGCCGGCCGGGCGGGATCAGACCCGCACCCGCTCCGCCGGGGTGGCGGGGCCTTCGGGCTCTTCGACGGATGGGGGCAGATCGGGTTCGACGCCGAGGTGGGGCACGATCCGGTCGAGCCAGGAGGGGAACCACCAGTTGGCCCTGCCGATGAGGAACATCACCGAGGGGACGATGGCCATGCGAATGACCAGGGCGTCGATGAGGATGCCGGCGGCCAGCCCCAGGCCGAACTCCTT
This sequence comes from Acidimicrobiales bacterium, assembly GCA_035948045.1. Classification (GTDB taxonomy): domain Bacteria; phylum Actinomycetota; class Acidimicrobiia; order Acidimicrobiales; family RAAP-2; genus Bog-756. The sequence goes on from DASZJN010000115.1 coordinate 5,056, forward strand.
GATCACCCGCTCACCCCCCAGGATGAAGGATCCGAACACCAGGATCATGATCAGCGCCGCCGCGGTGATTGTCTTGCCCGTCGAGGCCAGCCCCTTTCGCACCGCGGTGTTGTTGTCGTGCGACTTGAGCCACTCCTCGTGGATCCGGCTGATCAGGAAGACCTCGTAGTCCATGGACAGACCGAACAGGATGGCGAACAGCATTACCGGCAGGAATGCCTCGATCGGCCCGGCCCGGTTCACCTGGAAGACCGATCCCAGCCAACCCCACTGGAACACCCCCACCAGCACCCCGAAGGCGGCCCCGATGGAGAGCAGGTTCATGGCCGCGGCGGTCAGCGGGATGATGACGCTGCGGAACACCATGGTCAGCAACAGGAAGGAGAGCACGACGACCAGGCCGATGAACAGCGGGAGTTTCGACGAGAGCACTCGCGCGAAGTCCACGAAGATGGCCGTGTTGCCGCCCACGTAGGCACGGACACCGGTGCCGGCGATGGCGGCGGGGATGGTCTGCTGTCGCAGGTGGTCGATCAGATTTGTGGTGGCGGCGTCCTGCGGGGAGCTTGTCGGGTACACCGTGATGAGGGAGACCTGGCTGCCGTTCTTGGCCGGCAGCGAGACGGGAGCAGCCACCTTGGCCACGCCGTTTTGCGCCCCGACCGCCGCGGCCAGCCGGTCGAGTGCCTGCGCGTCGGCCTGCCCCGGGCTCTGGGTCACCAGCAAGAGGGGTCCGTTGAATCCGGGTCCGAATCCCGAGGCCAGGAAGTCGTAGGCCTGCCGGGTGGTCGTCCCGACAGGATCGTTGCCCTGGTCGGATGACCCGAGCCGGAGCGAGAAGAACGGCAGCGCCACGAGGACGACGACCAACAGGGCCACCACGGCGGGGAGGATCGGCCGCTCCTCGATGAACGCGGCCCACTTGGGCCAGAAGCCCTTGGTTCCCGTGCCCACCACTCTCGGACCGGTGGTGGCCAGTTCCTTCTTCTGACGCCTGCTCAACACCCGGGGGCCGATGAATCCGAGGAGCGCCGGCAACAGGGTCAGCGCCGCGATCATGGTCAGCGCCACGCCGAGGGCGGCGGCGATGGCCAGCCCGTAGAGGAACGAGACCCCGAGGGCGAACATCCCCAGTAGGGCGATGCAGACGATGATGCCGGCGAACAGGACCGCCCGACCGGAGGTGTTGACCGCATTGACGATCGACGACTCGACGTCGCCCCCGGCGATCAGACCTTGTCGGTGCCTGGTCACGATGAACAGGGCGTAGTCGACGCCGACGCCGAGCCCGATCAGCAGGACCAGGGTGGGGGAGAACTGCGGCATCTTGATCCCGTGGCTGAGCAGCCCGATGAGACCGATGGCTGTGCCCAGGGAGGCGAGGGCCGACACCAGGGGGAGGGCCATGGCGAACACCGAGCCGAACACCAGCAGCAGGACCACCCCGGCCAGGATGACCCCGGGCAGGGTGCCACCGAACGAGACGCGATTCGCCGCCTCCGCCACCTGACCGGCCACCGCCACCTGCAGGTTGGGACCACCGTTGGCCGTCTGGGCGGCCTCCACGAACTGCTTGGCCACCGGGGTCGAGATGTACTGGCCCTGTCGATCGAAGGTCACGGTGGCGAATCCGGTGGTGCCGTTGGCGCTGATCTGGGTGGAGCCACCGGGGCCGTAGGGCGAGGTGATGCTGGAGACGTGGGGAACCTTGGCCACCTTGTCCAGCATCGTGGTGATCGAGGCCTGCACCTCCGGGTCGGTGACCTTGGCTCCGTTGGTGGTATGGAACACGATCTGCTCGCGGTCGCCGGCCACCCTCGGCGCCGCCTGCTGCAGCAAGGACAGAGCCTGGGTCGACTCGGTGTTGGGCAACGAGAAGCTGTTGGAGTAGGCCGAACCGACCGACTGGGAGAGAATGCCGGTGCCGAGCAGCGCCGTCAGCCACAACAGCACCACGATCACGCGATGGCGGACACACCAGGAGGCAAGAGCCTTCATTTCGGGGGACTCCTCACAATCGAGCTCGGTGGATCGAACACCGGCCCCGTGGGGTTCGGCGACGCTCCTCGTATCGGGCCGGCACGCTCCGTCAGGCCGGCCAGACCATCCTCGCCGATGGCCGCACCATTCTCGTCGATGGGGGCATGCAACGCCAGACGGGAGCCGTTCCCAGCCCGGACGGCGCCGGCCCGACAAGGCAGCACCCGGGGCACCGACCTTTGTCACGGCGCCACCAGGCTCGGCCATGATGGTGATGTGAAAGCGCGTGAACGACTCGTGCCCCTGGTCGGAGCCTTCAACTTCCGGGACCTCGGCGGCTACCGGACCAGCAGCGGCCGGGTGACTCGCTGGGGGAGGCTGTACCGGAGCGACACACTGCACGACCTCACCGATGCTGACGTCGAGTTGCTCCGATCACTCGGTCTGGCCACCATCGTCGATCTGCGGACGCCGCGCGAGCTCGCCGCCACCGGGCGGGGAATACTGGAATCGGAGCCGATTGCCTTCCGCCACCTCTCGGTCATCACGGAAGGGGACGGCGAGGTCATGGGCGCCCCCACAGCGCCGGGTGAGGAGCTGGGCGAGCGCTACCTCTGGTATCTGGATGGAGGCCGGCGGGCCCTGGTCGAAGCGCTCACTCTGGTGGCCGAGCCGGCCAATCTCCCGTTGGTCTTCCACTGCGCCGCCGGAAAGGATCGCACCGGCGTGCTGGCCGCGCTGGTGCTGGACATCGTGGGGGTGGACCATGAGCTGATCGTGGCCGACTATGTGATCACCGCCGACCGGATGGAGCTGATCCTCGGGCGCTACCGGGACGATCCCGCCGTGGCGGCGAGAATGGCCACGGTGCCCATGTACCGGTTCGAGGTGCGGGCGCAGTCGATGCAACGGTTCCTCGAGGGGCTCCACGACCGGTTCGGGGGAGGCCGGGCCTGGGCGGTGGCCGCCGGCGTCGCTCCCGGGTCCGTGGACCGCTTGCCGGACCTCCTGCTCGAGCCCCGTGCCTGACCGAGGCCACCCTCCGCCGGTTCTGCGCCACCCGCGCCGCGGCCGGTGACGGGCCCCGGCGCCGCGTACACTGGGGCGATGAGCGCTTCGATGTGGGTGCCGATCGTGGCAAGCATGTTGTTGTTCCTCGGCGTGGTCATGGCGGCTGGTGTCTTCGCCGCCTATCTCCTCTGGCGCTATGGACGTCGCAAATGGCGGGCGTTCCATTCGCACGGTCTGGTCATCGGTGCCCTCGCCCTCTGGGATGCCACCCGGTCAGGCCACCTGAGGGCTCGGGCGCCGGCCGAGTCCGAGCACATGCACCAGTGGACGGCACGCCGCGTTCGCAAGGAGATGTGGCGTTCGGTCGACCAGGCCGATGCCGCGGTGCGCGCCGCCACCAGGGTCGGGGCACCCACCGCGTCGTTGCCCTCGCTGTGCCACCGCCTGCAGGACGCAGCCGTGGGCCTCGATCAGGTCCTCCGGGTGGAGTCGGCCGGGGTGGTTCCCGTCGAAGTGGCCGACCAGGCCACCGAGGTGATGAAGGCGGCCGCGGACGTCCAACGCGCTGCGGTGGCTTCGGCTGCCGACATCAACGGCCAACGGGTGCGGGTCCTGGCCCACGATGCCGACCTCGAGCTCCAGTGCCTCGATGCCGGTCTGCAGTCGGTCAAGGCTGCGTTGCCCCACCCCCAGCGCTGAGCTGCGCGCCGCAGGATCATGGTGGGGTGGCGGACAGCACCTCTTCGACCGAAGCGGCCAGGACGCCCAGTCCTTCCGCCAGCAAGGCCTCGTCGATGACCAGCGGCGGAAGCAGTCGGATGACGTTGCCGTCGCTGCCGCAGGAGAGGGTCACCACCCCGGCCCGATGGCACGACTGGATGATGCGTCGGGTGGCGTCGGCGTCCGGAACGAGTGTGCCCGGCCGGACGATCTCCATGGCCATCATGGCGCCGCGCCCGCGGGCATCACCGATGGCCGGGTAGCTGTCCTGGAGCGACTCCAGACAGGTGCCGACGGTCCCGCCGATGCGACGGGCCGCGCCGGTCAAGTCGAGCGTTCGCATGGTGTCCAGGGCGGCCAGGGCCGCGGCGCAAGCCACCGGGTTGCCGCCATAGGTGCCGCCCAGGCCACCGACGTGGACGGCGTCCATCAGGTCGGCGCCGCCGGTCACGGCGGCCAGGGGCATGCCCCCGGCCAGCGCCTTGGCCGTGATGAGGAGATCGGGAACCACGCCTTCGTCATCGCAGGCGAACCAGTCGCCCGTGCGGCAGAACCCGGTCTGGATCTCATCGGCAGCAAAGACCACACCGTGGTCCCGGCACCAGGCGCCCAGGGCCGGGAGGAAGCCGGGCGCCGGCACCACGAACCCGCCCTCGCCCTGGATCGGCTCGATGAGCATGCAGGCCACGTTGTCCGCCCCGACGGTCCGCTCGACCTGCTCGAGGGCACGGGCTGCGGCCTCGAGGCCGCTCATCCCGTCGGGATCCCGGTAGGGATAGGACGTGGGAACCCGGTAGATCTCGGGTGCGAAGGGACCGAACTTGTCCTTGTAGGGCATGTTCTTGGCGGTGAGCGCCATGGTCAGGTTGGTGCGACCGTGGTAGGCGTGGTCGAAGACGACCACTGCCGGCCGGCCGGTGGCATGCCGGGCGATTTTGACCGCATTCTCCACTGCCTCGGCGCCCGAGTTGAACAATGCCGTCCGTTTGGGGTGATCGCCGGGGGCGAGCTCGTTGAGCGCCTCGCACACCGCTACGTAGGACTCGTAGGGATTGACCATGAAGCAGGTATGGGCGAAACGGGACAGCTGCTCGCTGGCCGCATCAACGACGGCCGGGACGGCATGGCCCACGCTGACCACGGCGATCCCGGCCCCGAGATCGATCAGCGCGTTGCCATCGACGTCCACCAGGATGGCCCCGGACGCCTCATGCACGTAGACGGGCAGCGTGGAACTGACGCCGGGTGCAACGGCGGCGACGCGGCGCTCATGCAACTTCCTCGAGTTCGGGCCGGGCAACTCGGTCACCAGGCTGCGCCGTTGTTCGATCGAAGAGGACCCCACCCCGGCGACAGTAGTGGTGGTGGGCTGCTGGGCACATGCCGGGCCGATCACGGCCGCCATCGCCCCGGCGGTGCGCTCCCTCCTCACCGAGATAACTGACCACCGAAGACCGGCATCCGGCGCCGACGACCGGGCGCCCGTACGGCGTGGTGGGGGGTGGAGGTCAGTTGCCGAAGTTCCAGCTGCCTCCGCCCTCGTAGCGGTGGAGGATGTTCTTGGCCATGAGGATCTTGTGCACCTCGTCGGGCCCGTCGGCCAGGCGCAGCACCCTGGCCGTGAGATACATCTGGGCCAAGGGCAGGTCATTGCTCACTCCCGCCCCTCCCCACACCTGGATGGCCCGATCGACGACCCGGTGATAGGCGGCCGGGACGAAGACCTTGATGGCCGAGATGGCGGTCCGGACGTCGGGGTCTCCGTTGGCCACCTTCTCGGCGGCATTGATCGTCATCAGGCGGGCCGACTGCACGTCCATGTAGCTCTCGGCGATGAACCCTTGGATGAACTGCTTGTCCTTCAGCAAGCCGCCGTGTACCTGGCGGACCAGCGACCGCTCGACCATCAGGTCGAAGGCGCGCCACATCTGACCCACTGAGTTCATGCAGTGGTAGACGCGGCCTGCCCCGAGCCGGTCCTGGGCGGCCTGGTGGCCCTGGCCCACCAGGCCGAGGGTGTTCTCGACCGGAACCCGCACGTTCTCGTACTTGATCTCGCAGTGGTCGGACGTGGCGTGCCCGAAGATGCCAATGCCTCGGATGATGTTCACGCCGGCAGTGTCGGTGGGGACGATGATCTGGGTCATCCGGCCCGGGGCGCCGAGCTCGCCGGTCGGGTCGTTGGCCCGGCACATCACGATGAAGAAGTTGGCGTCGATGCCGTTAGACGTGAACCACTTGTGACCGTTGATGACCCAGTCGTCGCCGTCGCGGACGGCCTCGGTCTCGATGGAGCGCGGATCGGATCCCGCATGGTCCGGTTCGGTCATCGAGAAGCCCGACTCCATGGTCCCGTCGATGAGGGGGAGCAGCCACTTCTTCTTCTGTTCCTCCGTGCCGTACTTGACCAGGATGGTGGCATTGCCCGAGTTGGGGGCGGCGATGCCGAACAGCGTGGCCGCGCCCACCGCGTAGGCCAGGATCTCGTACATGTAGGCCAACGCCAGAAAGTCCAGTCCCATCCCCCCGTACTCCTTGGGCAGGTGGGGGGCCCACAGTCCCGCATCGTTCACCTTGGCCTTGATCTCCTCGCGCATCTCGGCGCTCTTGCGGCGACCGGCATCGCGCTCGTCGTGAGTCAGGTCGGCTCCCCGCCGGGATCGCCAGAGCACCTCCTCATTGGGGAGTATCTCGGCGTTGATGAAGTCGGCGACCTTCCGGCGTAGGGCATTGATGTCGGGATCCAAGTTGGGTATCGGGGTTACGTTGATGGCCATTGGGGGTCTCCTTGTCGGGCGTCGACGAGGGCGGTGCGGCTGCCCTCTCCTCATCATGGCCCACCCGACGCGACCAGGGCTCAACGGCTGGGTTCGAAGGCCGTGAGCAGTGCAAATCCGGCCCATCCGCTCACCGGACCTCGGCCGGGTGGCCGCCGGTACCGCCGCCTTCGGCGTATTCGCAACCCGGGCGGTTGCCTCACCCGCCCCCGGGTCCGAGGCTCCCGTCAACTCGTCCTGGCGGTGAGGTCGTACAGGGTCACCCCGTTGACGGTCTTGGCGGTGAAGTGGGCGCTGACCCATGACGAGATCTCCGAGGAGTGCGACGTCGTGGACCGACCGCCGCCTCCGAATCCGCCTCCGAATCCGCCGCCTCCACCTATGTAGTAGTGGATCTTCCCCTCGGCCACGTACTTCTCGAACTGGGCCAGGGTCGGGGTGGGATCGCTGCCGTTGAAGCCACCAATGGCCATGACCGGGTCACCGGTGGTCAGCTGATAGCCCGAGGCCGAGTTCGAACCGGTGGTGGCCGCCACCCAGGTGTACCTGGAGGCGTCCGCGCTGAGCAGCGCCGACAGCTGCTTGCCCGGGGTCGACCCGTCGAGGAGGCCGCCGGCGGCATTGCCGCCCGGCGCTCGTCCACCACCGAATCCCCCGGCACCACCTGGCACTCGTCCGCCGCCGAACGGCCCCGCCCCTCCGGGATTCTGGCCGCCGCCCAGCCCTCGGTTGGCGCCGCGCCCGAAGAAGCCGGGGGGAATCCTGAGTCCGCTGGGCAGTTTGATCCCGTTGGGCAGCGTGAAGCCCGGTGGCAGGTTGAGGCCGTTGCCGCCGCCCCTGAGCCCGCCGAAGCCACCACGGCCACCGAGCCCGAATCCCCGCCCCCCTTGGATGGGAGGACCGGCAGAGGGAATCGCCCCACTGTGCGGGGTGGCCGCCGTGGTGAGCGAGTAGGCCGCCGGCGCCGCCATGACCGAGACGATGCCGAAGCCCACGAGGCCCGCGGCCAGCACCCCGCGGGCCCGGGGCATCAGGGCGATGCCGATGCCTGCCACCACGCCGAGGGCCAGGATCGCCCATCGCAGGGCGGGGTACCACCCGGGGCTCCAGCCGAGGATGACGTAGGCCCAGGCGATGCTGGCGGCGATGGCCACGCCCAGAGCCAACCTCGGGAAGACCTCACGACGGCGCTTCCAGAGCGTGAAGCCTCCCATGCCGACCAGAGCACCGATGGCCGGGGCCAGCACGACCGTGTAATAGGGGTGGATGATTCCGTGCGCGAAGCTGAGGGTGGCCCCGGTGAGCAGGAGCCACCCGCCGAACAGGAGCATCCCGGCCCGCACCCGATCGGTGCGGGGGGCCCGACGGGTCAGCCACAGCACGGCGACCAGCCCGATGAGCGCCCCCGGGATCAGCCATGAGATCTGACCGCCCATCTCGGACAGGAACAGTCGGTTCCATCCGGTGGGACCCCACATGCTTCCCGCCCCGGCACCGCCGGGCGCTCCACCCCCGACGCTGCCCGTCTCGTTGCCGGTGAGGCGACCGAATCCGTTGTAGCCGAAGATGAGGTTGAGCAGGTTGTTGTCGGTCGATCCGCCGATGTACGGGCGATCCGCGGCCGGGGTGAGCTGGACGGCGGCCACCCACCACCCGCCGGCGACGACCAGTGCCAGCCCGGAGTAGGCGACCTGGACGACACGTCGTCCCAGCTTGGGCGGCCCGGCCAGGAGGTAGACCAGGGCCAGCACCGGCATGAGGATGATGGCCTGGAGCATCTTGGTGATGAAGCCGAAGCCGACGAGCGTCCCGGCCAGCACCATCCAGCGGGTGCGGCCGGCTTCGACGGCGCGGACGGTGGCGTAGGCCGCGCCGGTGAGAAGCAGGGTCAGCAGCGCGTCGGGGTTGTTGAACCGGAACATGAGCACGGCCACCGGCGTCAAGGCGGCCACGGCCCCGGCCAGCAGGGCCGCCCCGGGAGAGAACCACCTGCGCACGGTCACGAACAGCAGGCCGATCGTCGCTACACCCTCGAGGGCCTGCGGCACCAGGATGCTCCACGCGTTGACGCCGAACAGCCGGGCGCTGATCTCCATGACCCACAGCGAGGCCGGCGGTTTGTCGACGGTGATGAAGTTCGATGCATCGGACGACCCGAAGAAGAAGGCCTTCCAGCTCTTGGTTCCGGCCTGGACGGCCGCGGAATAGAAGCTGTTGCCCCACCCTGACTGACCGAGACCCCAGATATAGAGGAACGCCGTGCCGATCAGCAGGATCAGCAGGGCCGGGCGGGCCCAGGCCGGGTCCTGGGGCCGGCCTCGGACCGCTCGGGCGAACCAGCCGGGGGGAGCGGCCGGGCCGGGTGGGTCGGTGGGAGAGGCGTACGACGTCGTGGCCTCGACGACGTCGTCGGGGAGCGCAGCACCGATCCCGCGTTCATCCGGCGCCCAACCGGACGGGGCCCGGACGTCGGGAATCGGGTCGACGACCGTGGTGCCCGTGACCGGAAGGGCCGGCTCGCCCCGGTCCGTGGTCACGGCCGCCGCCGCGACCGAGTTGGAGTCATCGGCGGGATAGTCGTCGGTCATGAAGGCTTCCTCATCATCTGGGTGGGCACTCCCCGGTGGTCGGTTGCCGCCGGCGCATCGCCCACCGTCGCCGGTAGGGTCCCGAAAGCCGGTTGGAACACCCAGGTGCGGAGGATGCCGAAGCGGATGGCGGCACCACCGATGTTGGCGACAGTCACGGCGAACAGTTGGGGGAGGAGCGCGGTGAGTCCGGCGGCCCGAGTCACGGCCAGTGCGCCCGTGGTCAAGGCCAGGCTGATTCCGAGTAGGGCGGCCGCGGTCCCCCATCGATGCCGGCGATCGAGGCCGTGGCGGGCAGTGCCCGCCAATCCGCGGTGGGCGGCAGTATTGCCGAGGCTGCACAGGCCGATGGCCAGCGTGTTGGCCGCAAAGGTGCCCAGTGCCGGCTCGAGGGCGGCGAAGAGCCCCACGTAGGCCAGCGTGCTGAGGGCACCCACCCCCGCGAACCGGAAGAGCTCATCGGCCGCGACCTGGGGAACGGGATCGCCCGTGGCCCCGGAACCGGTGCCCGAGTTATCGCTCCCCGGACTCGCGCCCGGTGAGGGTTCGCCAATGGACGGCGGGCCGGCATGGTCGGTGGGGGCGGCTTCGTTCCGTCGGTGGGACCCGACGGCGACCGGCGGCCGGGCCGGCTGCTGCGCGGCGCGTCGCCTGGCGCTGGGACCGAGCAAGCGCCACACCCCGTGCAGATCCGTGAAAGCAGTGGTGAGCACCTCAACACGCGAATCGGTGTCGTCGACCCAGTCGACCGGGACCTCGTGGATGCGGAGCCCGATGCGCTGGGCCGTCACCAAGAGCTCAGTGTCGAAGAACCACTCGTTGTCCTCCACCAGAGGGAGAAGCTCGACGGCCGCCTCGCGACGCATGCCCTTGAAGCCGCATTGAGCGTCGGTGCATGCACTTCGAAGGGCTGTTCGAAGCAGGAGGTTGTAGCTACGCGAGATGAGCTCCCGCCGAGCACCTCGGACCACGTGGGCGCCCGGCGCCAGTCGGGTCCCGATGGCCACGTCGCTGTGGCCTGAGAGCAACGGTGCGACCAAGGGCAACAACGCGTCCAGACCGGTGGACAGGTCGACGTCCATGTAGGACACCACCGAGGCGGTACTTTGCGACCAGGCGGCGCGCAGTGCCCGTCCCCGCCCCTTCTGGTCCAGATGGAGGACTCGCACACCGGGATGAGTTGCGGCGAGGTCGTCGGCGATCTCTGAGGTTCCGTCGGTGCTGGCGTTGTCGGCGATGGTGATGGCAGTGACGAACGGGAAAGACGAATCGAGGTAGGTGCGCAGGGCCGTGATGCTCGCAGCCAGCTGCTGGGACTCGTTGTGGACGGGGACCACGATGTCCACATCCAAGGTCGTCTCGGTCCACCCCCCATCGACGCGGGCCAATTGAATGACGCTCATGGCGCTGACTGTGGCGGTTGGGAATCGGCTTGAGATGAGACCCACCTGTGAGCCGGATGTGAATGTGGGCGTCCAGGCGAGCCGTAGCAGCTCACGACATGAGGTCTGCTTCTTCGCTCCCGATTCGGCCCGCGCTCACCGTTGGCGGTGCTGGCTGTGCTCAAGGCGGCGGAGCCGATTGGCCGGTCCCTGGGTAGTCCGGTTCCACATCCACAGCCGGGGGAGCCGTGGGCAGGTGCACCGTAAAGGTGGTGCCCGCACCGGGTCGGCTCTCGGCGGACACGCGGCCGCCGTGATTGGCCACGATGGCGCTGACGATGGACAGTCCGAGTCCGGCGCCACCGTGCACCCGCGACCGGCTCGGGTCGGAGCGGTAGAACCGTTCGAAGATGTGCTCGGCCTCGTCTGGCTCCATGCCCGGCCCGGTGTCGACGATGGTGATGACCGCCCCACCCTCCTCCTTGGCCACGTCGACCCGGGCTGAGGTGCCGGCCGGCGTGTGGGCGCGCACGTTCCCCAACAGGTTGTCGATGACCTGCCGCAGGCTGGTGGCGTCCCCGATGATCTCGATCGGCTCGGAGGCTTCGAATCGCAGGGGCCATGCCGGGCCCACTGCGGCTGCCGTCTTGACCGCTTCGGCACACAGCGCCACCAGGTCCACCGAGCGCTGTTCCATCGGTCGCCCTTCGTCCAGGCGGGCCAGCAGCAGCAGGTCGGCGACCAGGTGCTCCATCCGGTCCGTCTCCGTTCGTATTCCGTCCATCACCCGCCCGAGGTCCTCGGTGTGCTCGGACGCACCCCGTCCGAACAGTTCGGCGTAGGCGGAGACGGCGGCGATCGGGGTGCGGAGTTCGTGCGAAGCGTCGGCCACGAAGCGCCTGAGTCGTTGTTCCGAGGCCTGGAGACGGCGTTCGGAGGACAGACGGGCACTGAAGGCGGCTTCGATGCGCGAGAGCATCACGTTGAGGGTGCGGGCCAGGCGGCCAACCTCGGTGGAGTCGTTCTCACCCGGGACCCGCTGGGTGAGGTCGCCGGCGGCGATGGACTCTGCTGACCGCTCCATGTCGCGCAGCGGGCGAAGCCCGACGCGGACCAGCCAGAAGCCGCCGATGAGGGCCAGGGCGACCGCCCCGCCTGTCACGGCCAGCTCGATGAGAAGTAGTTGGTGCAGGGTGCTGCCGGTGTCGCTCAAGGGTTGGGCGACAATGAGCAGGTTGCCGTCCTTGAGCGTGGAGGCGCGCACCCGGAAGGAGGGGCCGCCGTTCTGGGTGGCGGGTACCGTGAAGTACGCCACCTGGGCGCCATCATGGGCTGTCGAGAATCCGGTGATGGTCGTGGGCAGGCGGGGCGTGTAGGCCTTGCCCTCCAGGTACGCCGGGCAGCTCTGCGAGTTGACCACCGCACCCTTCAGCGAGCGGACTTCGACCGCGCCGAACTGGAAGGCGTTGGAAGGCCGGCCGGCCTCCTCGGGTGCGGGAGGGACTGCACTGCCCCTGCCCGCGGCGAACGGACCGGCGCCGCCGCAAAAGAGCGGTCTCCCGCTGTTGAGCAGGTGTTCGCTGTTCTGGTGGAAGGCGTCGAGCTGCTGGTCCACCCGCTGGTACAGGAACGACTGCAGTGCCGAATAGGTGGCCACGTCGGCGATCGCCAATGCCGCCAGGGCGATGACGCTGATGGCCACCAGAAGACGGGTCCGAAGCGACATCCCTCAATCCGCAGACGGCTCACGGAGGGCGTAGCCCACCAACCGCACGGTGTGGATGACGGAGGGACCGGCCGCCTCGAGCTTCTTGCGCAGGTAGCTGACGTAGGTCTCGACCACGTTGCCGTCCCCGCCGAAGTCGTAGTGCCAGACGTGGTCGAGGATCTGGGACTTGGACAGCACATGACGGGGATTGAGGAGGAAGAACCGGAGCAGGTTGAACTCGGTGGCGGTCAACGAGATGGACCGGCCGGCCCGCGTCACCTCATGGGCGTTCTCGTCCATCTCGATGTCGGCAAAGCGGAGAATGCCCTCATCCTCGGGCTCGCTCCCGATACGCCGCAGGATGGCGTGCACCCGGGCCACCACCTCAGCCAGGGCGAACGGCTTGGTCACGTAGTCGTCGCCGCCGACAGTGAGCCCGGCCACCTTGTCGTCGACCCCATCCCGGGCGGTCAGGAAGAGGATGGGCACCCGGAGCCCGTCGGCCCGCAGTCTTCGGGTGACCTCCAGGCCGTCCAGGTCCGGCAGCATCACGTCGAGGACGATGAGATCGGGAGGAGTCTCCTGGGCGGCGGCAAGGGCCAGTCGCCCGTTCACCGCCTCGTCGACCCCGAACCCCTCATAGCGGAGCGAGGTGGCCACGGCGTCGACGATGGAGGGCTCGTCGTCGACCACCAGGATGCGCTGGCTGCGGGTGGGCTCCACGTTCGTCCTCCTGCCTGGGCTGGGCATGGCATCCACCTGCGGTTTACCTGTGGATGCCACCAGCATCGCGCCCCGGTGTGGACCCCGGGTGTGACCCAGCTGTGAGCCCGCTGTGACGGGGCGGGGGCAAATTTCGATTCACAGGGAATCCACAGCGGGAATGAAGCTGGCTCTGTAGGCACCCCTGTGCAATGGACCGCCAGGAGAGGGCGAGGGACGAGATTGTCGCCCGTTCAGACGGATCGCGACCGGCTTGCCAACGAAAGGTGACGACATGACACTCCAGGGCCGCCCCAACAAGCGCACCCCTCAGCCCCCGGCACGGGCCCGCGACCGGGCAATGGAACGGGTCCGACGGACCACCGGCGCCGTCTGCATCGCCGCTGTCGGCCTTGCCGTCGGCCTCGGCATCCTCGTGGCTTCGGAGACCACGGCCCACTCTTCCGCCACGACGAGCACCAACCCGAGCAGTTCGGTCTCCACTCCGACCACATCGGCCTCTCCGAGCTCCTCCTCCTCGAACTCGTCGTCAGCAACGACTACCACCCCGACGACCACGGCCACCACCCCCACGGCCACCAGGGCCAAGCCCACGACGGTGTCGGGGCAGTCATGAGGGACACGGTGCCGGAGATGGCCGTCGTTGCCGGGCGCGACGACCAGGCAATCGCCACCCGGTCGATGCGGGCCATCGGAACCCTCGCCACGGTGGCCGTCACCGCGGCGGACCGTGCCGACGAGGCGATGGCCCTGTTGGCCGACGACCTCCGGTCCATCGACGCCGCCTGCAGCCGGTTCCGTTCCGATTCGGAGCTCCGACAGCTGGAGGAGAGCAGTGGAGGGCGGCCGGTCGCCGTCAGCCCCTTGTTGTTCGACGCCCTCGAGACGGCGCGAGTGGTTGCCGTTCAGACGGCCGGCATCGTCGATCCGACCGTCGGATCGGCGCTCATCGAGCTCGGCTACGACCGGGACTTCGACAGCATCACCGCCGGCGACCTTCCTCCCGATTTTCGTGCCGAACCGGCTCCCGGCTGGTGGCTGATCGAGCTGAACCCCGCTGATCGCACCGTGGCGATCCCGGCCGGGGTGCACGTCGACCTCGGCGCCACCGCCAAGGCGTTCGCCGCCGACCGGGCGGCCCAGTGCATTGCCGCCGCGCTCGGGTGCGGGGCGCTGGTCAACCTCGGGGGTGATGTTGCCCTGGCCGGCCAGTGTCCGATCGACGGGTGGGCCATCGGCATCGCATCGGAGTCCACCTCGGCTCTGCGTGAGGTGGATCAGGTGGTGACCCTCGCCAGCGGGGGCCTGGCCACGTCCGGGATCACGGCCAGGTCATGGGTTCGCAACGGTCGCACCGTCCATCACATCGTCGATCCGTGGACGGGCGATGTGGCTCCGGCCGTCTGGTCGCTGGTGTCGACCACAGCACCGAGTTGTGTGCAAGCCAATGCCTGGAGCACGGCCGCAATTGTGTGGGGTTTGGATGCCATCGGGAACCTGGCCGCCGTTGGCGTCCCAGCTCGCCTGGTCCGGGCCGACGGCAACATCGTCCACCTCGGCGGGTGGCCGCTCGACGCTACAAGCAACAATGATCCTGGCGACGGCGAGCTCCCCAACAGCCTCCTCGACACCGGGACGGCGTGGTGATGCTGGCCACATCGTCGACCGTACTCTGGTACACGACGCGGGCCACGGGAGTCGTCGCCCTGTTGTTGTTGACCGGGGTCATGGTGCTCGGGATCCTCACCGCCGGACGGGTGAGGACCACGTCGTGGCCTGCCTTCGCCCGGGCCGACCTGCACAAGCGGGTCTCGTTGTTGGCCATGGTGTTCCTGGCCTTCCATGTGCTCACCTCGGTCCTCGACACCTACGTCAATGTGGGCTGGGCCGCCATCGTCGTACCCTTCGCCTCTCCTTACCGCCCGGTGTGGACCGGGCTGGGAACGGTCGGTGTCGACCTGATCCTCGCCGTCGCCATATCCAGCGCCCTGCGCCAACGCATCCGCGCCGCGACCTGGCGGGGCATCCACTGGCTGGCCTACGGGAGCTGGCCGGTGGCCATGGCCCATTCACTGGGCATGGGAACCGACGCATCCCGTCTCTGGATGGACGGACTGGCCGCGGTGTGCTCGCTGGCCGTCCTCGCTTCGGTGGCCTGGAGGATCCGTGACCACCGGAGGAACAGGGAGCGAGCCGTCGAGCTCGGTGCCCTCACCCGGGCTGTCCCCCTTGGGCCCGAGGCGCGCCGAGTGGCTCCGGAGCCACGGCTTGTGAGCTCCGCCCAGCCCCGGCGCGTGGACAGCGCCTCCCGAATGCTCGAGAAGGAGCGTTCATGAGCACGATGACCTTCGCCGGCGCCGAGCGGATGCTCCCGGTCGGCCCGGGGGGGAGTCCTGCCCTCGACCTGGCCGGCCATCTGGCCACCCACGGCCCCCTGGCCATTCCCACCCGGAACGATCCCGGCTGGAAGGCAGTGATGCGGCGGGCCGTCGCCGAGTCGGGGCTGCTCGGCCGGGGTGGTGCGGGATTTCCTGCCGCGGCGAAGTGGGGTGCCATCGACGGCGGCTGGCATCGGCCTGTGGTGGTGGTCAATGCCATGGAGGGCGAGCCGGC
>DASZJN010000116.1:0-1689 GCA_035948045.1 Acidimicrobiales bacterium
CGCCATACGGATCATCTCGGGCGCCACCTCGGGCGGAGCAGCGCTGGTGGTCTCCCCGTCGATCACCTCGGCCAGCCAGCTCAGCGGCAAGACCATCGCCACGCCGCAACTCGGCAATACCCAGGATGTGGCCTTGCGCACTTGGCTGAGGAAGCAGGGCCTCACGTTTCCGGGGCCCAACGGCGGGAGCGGCCAGGTCACCATCCTCCCGGAGGACAATGCCACCACGCTGACCTCCTTCGAGGCCGGTTCGATTGCCGGCGCCTGGGTTCCGGAGCCCTGGGCCACCCGGCTGGTGGCCGAAGGCCACGGGCACGTCCTGGTGAACGAGAAGACCTTGTGGCCCAAGGGCTTGTTCTCGACCACGCTGCTGGTGGTCAACAAGGACTTCTCGACCACCAACCCGGCCATTGTCACTGACCTGCTGAAGGGTCAACTCGCCACCACCGCCTTCCTCAATTCGTCCCCGACCAAGGCCCAGGCCGATGCCAACACCGCTCTGGCCGCCATCACCGGCAAAGCCCTCAAGGCCACCGAGCTGGCCACGGCATGGTCCGACCTGACCTTCACCAACGACCCGATCGCCTCATCGATCGCCACCGACCTGGTCCATGCCAAGGCCGCCGGATTCACGGCGTCGAACATCAGTGGGATCTACGACCTCGGTCCCGTCAACCAGCTCTTGGTGAGCCAAGGGAACGCCAAGGTGGCGACCTCATGACCACCCTCGCCCCGACTCCGGGAGCGCGCACCCACGCCCCGGCCCCGTCGGTGACCCTCGAAAGGGTGTCCAAGCGCTACGGCAGTGGTGACGCCGGCGTGGTAGCCCTCCAGGACATCTCCCTCGCCGTCCGCCCCGGCGAGTTCGTCTGCCTGGTCGGGGCCTCGGGGTGCGGGAAGACCACCCTGCTCAACCTGGTGGCCGGCCTCGACCGGCCCACGGTGGGGACCGTAGACGTCTCCGTCGGAGATCCGGGCGGGTCATCCATTCCGGCCCGGGACGCGGACCCGGTGGCCGGCACGGGCACGGCCATGCTCTTCCAGGACTCCGCCCTCTTCCCCTGGCTGACGGTGGCCGCCAACGTCGAACTTCCGCTCCGGCTCCGGGGTGTGAAGAAGTCCGAACGACGCGCCGTGGCGGACGACCTCCTCGAGCGGGTGCATCTCGGGGGCTTCGGCCCCAAGCGGCCTCATGAGCTCTCCGGTGGGATGCGACAGCGGGCGGCACTGGCTCGGGCCCTGGCCCAGGACGCCGGCCTCCTCTTGATGGACGAGCCGTTCGGCGCCCTCGACGCCATCACCCGTGATCTGCTCCATGACGAGCTCGAGTCGCTGTGGGCCGACCGGGGCTTCACGGTGCTCTTCGTGACCCACAACGTGCGGGAGGCGGCCCGCCTCGGTGACCGAATCGTGCTCCTGACCAGTCGGCCGGGGCGGGTGGCAGCCACCTACGCGGTCGACCTGGCCCGGCCCCGGCGCATCGACTCCACGGAGATCGCCAGCCTGGCGGCCGCCGTCACCGATCAGCTGCGAGCGGAGGTGGGGCGCCATGGCCGTTGACCGCCCGATCATCGGAACCGACCTCGACGACCTCCGACGTGATGACCCGGGGGACATGCCCGCCTCGGACGTCGCCGACTCTCCGCCCCGCCCCTCCCTGGACCAGGCCTTGGCCGGGCTCGACGCCCT
>DASZJN010000117.1:0-2828 GCA_035948045.1 Acidimicrobiales bacterium
CCTGTTCAAGACGGGTGTGATCGACGCCGTGAAGGTGACACGGTCAGCGCTGCAGAATGCCGCCTCGATCGCCGCTCTGTTCTTGACCACCGAGGCCGTCATCGTGGACAAGCCGGAAGAGTCGGCGGGCGCCGGGATGCCCGGCGGAGGGATGGACGACTTCTAGGTCGCCCGCCGCCCGAGCGGGCGGACGGAACTCGTGACGAAGGGCGCCCGATGGGGCGCCCTTCGTTCATTCCCTACAATGGGCGGCGTGACCCAACCCCTGGACGGCGTGACCCGGCCTCTCGCTCCATCGTCCGGCTGGGGAGTGCTCCATCTGTTCTGCAAGGTCCCCTACCGCGCCTCGGGCCCGGGCGCCCGGGGCTACGACGCCCACGCAGTGGTCCAGGCGGTCAAGCGGGCCGAAGCCGACGACGTCCAGGTGGTGTCGGTGGCCCTGCTCGGGCACAAGGCGGACCTGGGCTTCATGGCGCTCGGGGCCGATCTCTGGCGCCTTCGCCGGTTCCAGTCCGATGTCCAGGCGGCCGGGCTCGTCGTCACCCTCTCGTACGTGTCGCTGACCGAGGTGTCCGAGTACGCCGCCGGGCTCCCGGACGAGATGAAGCAGACCAGGTTGTATCCCTCGTTGCCCCCCGACGGGATGCCGGCATTCTGCTTCTACCCGATGTCCAAGCGCCGTGGCGACCTGGCCGGCTCCAACTGGTACTCGATGCCCTTCGAGGAGCGCAAGGCCATGATGCACGGGCACGGGGCGGCGGGGCGCGCCTTCGCCGGCCGGATCGTGCAGCTCATCACGGGCTCCACCGGGATCGATGACTGGGAGTGGGGAGTCACCCTGTTCGGGGTGCACCCCGACGACCTGAAGGACTGCGTCTACGCCATGCGCTTCGACGAGGGCTCGGCCCGCTTCGCCGAGTTCGGACCCTTCCTCACGGGGATGGTCGCATCGGTGGAGACGGTCCTGGCCCAGGTGGTGCCCGATGAGTGAGCCGCTCCCCGGGGGCGACCTCGAGGCGCTGCGCGCCGGGCTGCGGCGGATCGGCCCGATGGTGGTGGCCTTCAGCGGGGGCGCGGATTCGGCCTTCGTGGCCTGGGTGGCCACCGAGGCCCTGGGCGCCGACCATGTTCTCTGCGTGACCGCCATCTCCCCCTCGCTGGCTCCCGAGGAGCTGGCCGATTGTCGCGCCCTGGCTGCCGAGTGGGGGCTGCGCTCCGCCGAGGTGCCCACGGACGAACTGGCGGACCCGGACTACTCGGCCAATGACGGGTCGCGCTGCTATCACTGCAAGACATCGCTGCTGGAGGCTCTGGGCCCGGTCGCCGCCGGCGAGAACGGCGGGCGCGGGGCCACGGTGGTCCTCGGCGTCAACCTCGACGATCTGGGCGATCACCGCCCCGGCCAGCAGGCCGCGGCCGAGCGGGGGGCGCTCTTCCCCCTGGTGGAGGCCGGATTCACCAAAGCGGATGTGCGGTCCTGGTCCAAGCGTCTGGGCCTGAGGACCTGGGACAAGCCGGCGGCGGCATGCCTGGCGTCCCGTGTCCCCTACGGCACGCCCGTCAACCTGGGCACCCTCCGGTCCGTGGCCGAGGCCGAGTCGGGGCTCCGGGCACTGGGCTTTCGCCAGCTGCGGGTGCGCCACTACGGCGACACCGCCCGCATCGAGGTCCCGGCGGAGGACCTGGCGGCCGCGGTGGCCCGGCGCCTGGATGTCGTCCGTACCGTGCAGCGGGCGGGATACCGGTACGTCACGCTCGATCTCGAGGGGTTCCGCTCCGGCAACCTCAACGACGGGTTGACGGAAGAGGCCCTGGCATCGCCGGTGGGAGTCCCGGGATGATCGGGGTCAGGGTGAAATTGACCTTCCCCGAAGAGCTCGTGCGCGAGCCGATCATGGCCCGCATGATCCATGAGCTCGACGTGGTGCCCAACAT
Source organism: Acidimicrobiales bacterium (assembly GCA_035948045.1). Taxonomy (GTDB): domain Bacteria; phylum Actinomycetota; class Acidimicrobiia; order Acidimicrobiales; family RAAP-2; genus Bog-756. The sequence continues at coordinate 1,936 of DASZJN010000117.1, forward strand.
CCGTCGCGCCGATGTCGGGGAGCACTCCGGTTGGATCATCTGCGAGCTCGATGGCGACGGCGGAACCGTCGACCGCGCCGTCGAGTGGCTCCGGGGCGAAGGGGTCCAGGTCGACCTGCTGGGCGACGTCGTCGAGAGCTGAGGGTGGTCGCGGACCGGCCGGCCGACGGGCCGATGGGTGCACCCGCCGGAGCCGTCCAGCAGACGAAGGATGTCGATCCGACCGACGACCTGTTGTCGGCCAACCTCCGCAACTGGGACGAGCGCGTTCCCATTCACACCCGGTCACGCTTCTATGACGTGGAGCACTGGTTGCAGACGCGTCCCGGTCCCCGGGCCCGGGAGCTCGAGGCCCTCGGGGACGTCGCCGGTCTGAACCTCGTGCACCTCCAGTGCCATTTCGGCCTGGACACTCTGGCCTGGGCCGACGCCGGCGCACGGGTGACGGGGCTCGACTTCTCCCCTGCGGCCATCGCCGCCGCACAGGCCCTGGCGGTGCGGGCCGGACTGGCCGAGCGGGCCTCATTCGTGTGCGCCAGTGTCTACGATGCCGCCCGGGCCTTGGCGCCGAGGACGTTCGATGTGGTCTACGTCAGCCTCGGTGCCCTCTGCTGGCTGCCCAGCGTCGGGCGATGGGCCGACCAGGTGGCGGCGCTGGCCCGACCCGGGGGCAGGCTGTACCTTCACGACGGCCACCCGCTGGCCTGGTCGCTGTCCTCCGATTCACTGGCCCTCGAGTACTCCTACTTCGAAGAGCCGGCTCCCTATGTCGATGACTCCGACGACACCTACACCGATGCCGAGGTGCCCCTGGCCAACACCCGGAGCTACGAGTGGAACCATGGGATCGGCGAGGTGGTCACGGCCCTGATCGACCGGGGCTTTCGCATCGA
>DASZJN010000118.1:0-9290 GCA_035948045.1 Acidimicrobiales bacterium
GTCGATGCCGGCGATGACGTGCACACCGACGTTGCCGGTGCTCCAGGCGACGACACGGAACGTTCTGCTCATGTGGTGCTCCTCGATCGAGACGGGATGGCTGTGGACATGGCGTTTGAGGTTGTCGTCAGAGGTCGGGAAGGCCCATGTCGAGGTTGGGGCTCTCGATCCCCCCGTCGACCTCGAGGACCTTGCCGGTGATGTAGGACCCGGCCTCCGAGGCCAGATAGACCACGGCGGCGGCGATGTCACTCGGATCGCCGATCCGCTTGAGCGGTGTGCCGGCCTCGAGCGCCATCCGCAGCTCGTCGGTCTGCATCACGATGTCCAGCGCCGACGTGGCCACCGATCCCACGGCGATGGCGTTGACCCGGATCTGCGGCGACAGGTCGGCGGCCGCCAGTCGGGTGTAGTGGGCCAGTGCCCCCTTGGCCGTCCCGTAGGCCAGGTAGCCGCGCCCGGAGAGCCGCCCCATGGCCGACGAGATGTTGACCGCCGACCCGCCGCCACCTTCGAGCATCAGCGGCACGGCCGGGCGCAGCAGGGCATGCGCGGTGGCCACGTTGAACTGGAATGCCTGCTCGAGGCGGCCGGGTGAGGTGTCCATGAAGGGCCGGGGCATGGCCCCTCCCACGTTGTTGACCACCAGGTCGAGGCGACCGAAGGCGTCACGGGCGTGCTCCACCAGGGCGGCGACCGCCTCCAGGTCGCTCAGGTCGGCCGGGACCACGACCGCCCTGCGCCCGACGGCTTCGATCTGGCGGCCCACCCCGCCGAGTTGGTCGGCGGTGCGGGCTGAGATGACCACGTCAGCGCCGGCCTCGGCCAAGCTCACGGCGGTGGCGGCACCGATCCCGCGTCCGGCCCCGGTCACGATGGCCACCTTGTCGGTCATGGCGAAGCGGTCGAGGATCATCCGGCAGGTCTCCTTTGTCGGCGACAGTGATACCAGCCCGGGGCGGGGTCCCGCCACGTTCCCAGAGTGGCGCCTGCCTTCGGGTCGATACAGCTCCGATCCTGGTCGGTCCCGGCCGGGCCGTAACGATCAGTCGGCCAGGTCGACCACGGCCACGATGCTGGTGGGCCGCACCCTGACCACGAGCTCGCCGGGGACGCCGTTGCGGGCCCCGAATTCCTCGGCTCGCTCCTGGCCCATGTAGCGGCCACCGATGACGGCGGCCCAGTGACGAAGATCGCCGAGGTCCTCGCTGAGGGTGGCGAACCCATCGATGATGACGAACGAATGGGGTGGGCGTTCATCATCGATGCACATCGCCACCCGAGGGTCGCGGCGCAGGCTCTTTCCCTTGAGCGTGTCTGTGCCGGTGTTGAAGACGATGTCACCGATGCGGGAGTCGTCGCTTTTGGTCGTCCCGTCCACGACGAACCAGACCGGTGCCACGTGCGGCCGTCCGTCGGCCCGGACAGTGGCCAGCTTGGCGGTGTGCTTCGGCTCGCCAGTGAGGAACGCGAGCAGTTCATCGTCACTCATGGGACGGGCCATCGGGAGTCTCCCTTCGGACGGCTGTTGCTCAGGCCGGGCCGGTGCCAGGGAGCCCGAGCTTGCGGTGGTCCCACGACACGGTCCGCTCCACGTTGAGCTTGGCCACGATGCGCTTGTTGAGCATCATCTCGACCATGGGGCGCAGTTCCTCCGTGTACGCCCCGTAGTAGCGCTCGAAGAGGTTGACCCCGAGCTCCCACATCTTGTCCGGGTCGTCCAGGATCTCCGCCGTCCCCACCAGTTCGACCCCTCTGAGCTCCTCGTAGGAGTCGCCGTCCTCGAACATGCAGGTCATGCGGGCGTCGCGTCTCAGATTGACGGCCTTTTGGGCCTTGGCCTTGGTCTCGACGGCAATCGAGCCGTCGACGAATCCGTACCACATGGCCACCGCATGGATGGACCCGTCGTGGTTGAGCGTGCACATCGTCATCGGGCGGCGCTCGTGGAGGAAGGCGTCGATCTCCTCGGCCGTCATCTTCACGAGGTCGCGCTGCTTGACCCCGTGGCCCATCTGCTGCGGTATCTCCTGTTGGCTCATGCGACCTCCTGGCCTGCGGTCCGGACGGCAGGCGGCAACGTCGCCGCCCGGTGGCAGCGTACCGGCGCCATGCGGCGCCGGGGCAGACTGAAGGCGTGACCGAAACCCGGGGCCCGGCCGTCCCCTACCCGACCTTGGCACCGGCCGGCGGTCGGTTGCGGGTCTGTTTCGTCTGCACGGGCAACATCTGCCGGTCACCGATGGCCGACGTGGTCCTGCGCCACCTGGCCCGGGATGCGCCGACGGCGGACGGGGCGGTGCTGGTCGATCGGCTCGACATCAGCAGCGCCGGCACCGGTGGCTGGCACGCCGGTGAGCCCATGGACCCCCGGGCCCGGGCCGTGCTCGAGCGTCGGGGCTACGTGGACCACGGCCACCGGGCCCGGCCGTTCGAGACGGAGTGGTTCGAGGCGACGGATCTGATCGTGTGCATGGACCGGGGCCACCAGCAGACGCTCCTGAGCCTGGCCCGGGGGAAGGCGGGCGACGAGCGCTATGACGAGCGGTTGGTCATGTTGCGCCGTTTCGACGGGCAGGCCGGCGGTGCGATCGACGTGCCGGACCCGTACTACGGGGACGACGCCGGTTTCGAGGCGTGCCTGGCCCTGGTGGAGTCCGGGTGCCGGGGACTCGTCGACCACCTGGCCGGCCTGGACCGGTCATCCCGCTGAGCGCGGGTACCGGAGGCAGCTCAGCTGGCGAAGTCGACGAATGATTCGCGCTCGTAGGCGCGCATCCGCTCGTAGACCTCGACCAACTCGGCGCGGCGGGACCGGTCGTTGGCCAGGTTGACCAGCTCGGCGGGATCGCCGTCGTGGTCGTACCACTCGTGGTCGTTGTCGTCGAAAGCGCAGTCCACGTCGAACCGTTTGAGGCCGGGGGACTTGCCCCACAGGCCGGTGGAGGGCTTGCCTCCGCCCACCCCGTAGTAGCGGGCGTATTTGGTCTGTCCGTCGTAGAAGCCGCGCAGCGCGTAGCGCACGTTGTTGAGCCCGGTGGACTGGGCCGAGTCCTGGGCGAACAGGATGTGATCACGCACCGATGCGGCGGGATCGGCCAATACCGGAGAGAGGTCGGTGCCCTGGACGGTGGATCCGGAGGTGGCAGCATCCACTCCGGCCAAGGAGCAGATGGTGGCGGCCAGGTCGACGTGCGAACCGAGGGAGGAGGTCACCGAGCCGGCGGTCGTCACGCCGGGAACCTTCACATAGAGCGGGACGTTCATGATCTCGTCGTAGACGAAGGGCCCCTTGGAACGGAGCCCGTGGGATCCGCACATGTCGCCGTGGTCGGAGGTGAAGATGATGATGGTGTCGTCCCACGCCCCCGACGCCTCGAGGGCGGCCAGCACGGTGCCCAGGTTGCGATCGGCCATCCGGTGGAGGTGGACGTAGTAGTCGAGGTGACGGAGCCAGGCGCCCTTGTCGGAGGGGTCGATGTACCCCCACAGGCCGTGCTGCTGGTCCCAGCGCCACTGACGGTGGGCCTCGGGCTTGGTGTGCAGATCGTCGTCGAAGTTGGCCGGCAGCTGGTCGACCACCTCGGGGTAGGGCTCGGTGAAGACGGGGAGTGGATCGTCGTCCTTCCACGCCGCCGACTCGAGCAGGGCGCGGATGGAGGCCACATCTTCGGGGTGGCGCTCCCGGTAGCCCGGCTGGTCCACCGGAAACCACATCACGTCGTGGGGGTTGACCAGCGCCACGGTGAGGAACCACGGCGCGGGCCCACCGGGATCCCCGGCGTCATGGTCGGCACCGTCCGGCCTGGCGTTCTCGGCCAGCCAGTGGGCGGCGTTGCCGGCGATGATCGGGTCGAAGTGCACCCCGGTGCCGGCCCAGCCCATGAAGTGGCGGTCATTGCCGTCCCAGTCGGCGAAGCCGTAGGCCTCCATGTCCGGAGTGGGGGAGTGCGACAGGTGCCATTTTCCGATGTACGACGATCGGTAGCCGGCCCCGTCGAGCAGGGACCCCAGGGTGGGAGTCGACGTGGGCAGCTCAGTGTGCTCGGGCATGATCACGTTGTCGAGCACACCGTGGCCCTCGAGATAGCGCCCGGTGAACAGGCTGGCCCGGCTGGGCGAGCACGGGGAGGAGTGGGTGAAGTAGTCGGTGAACTCGAGCCCCTCGGCCCGGAGCCGGTCCCGCCAGGGCAGGGAGACCCCGGGGGGCAGCCAGGAGCGCTGGCGCTCCTGGTCGGAGACCAGCAGCAGGATATTGGGGCGCTTGGTGACGGTCGCAGCCATGGTCCGCCACGGTAGCCCTGTCCCCGTCCGCGGGGCGGAGGGGCACTGTTGGCGCCCAAAAGTGAAATGTGTTCTACTTTTCGACGTTGACGTAGGTTGAGATGCCAGGGGGAGGAACGGGATGCCCGAGAGCGAAGCGCTGCACGCCAGTCATCGGCTCGAATACCCGTATTCGCGCTCGGTGGGCCCGGTCATCGGGGCGTTCCTGACCGGTCTCCGTGAAGGCAGGTTGCTGGGCGTGCGGGGGGCCGGAGGGTCGGTCATCGTCCCTCCCACCGAGTACGACCCGACCACCGGTGACGACACCGGCGAGATGGTCGACGTCGGCCCCGGCGGGGTGGTGGAGTCGTGGGCGTGGGTCTCCCAGCCGCTGGCGAAGCACCCGCTGCAGGTGCCGTTCGCCTGGGCGCTCATCCGGTTGGACGGCGCGGACACCGCCCTGCTCCACGCAGTGGACTCGGGGGGCCCGGACCAGCTTGCCTCCGGCGACCGGGTCACCGTCAGATTCCGCCCCGCCGCCGAGCGGACCGGGACCATGGCCGACATCGAGTCGTTCGTGCCCGAGGGCGGAGCGCCCCGATGACGGACGAGTCCATCGCCGCACCGTTGGGGCCGGTCACCACGCTGGCCACTCCCATCCGGCTCGACTTCGAGTTCACCCCCGGGGTGGCCCAGTCCCGCTTCCTCCGCGGCCTCGAGCAGGGGAAGTTCATGGGGCAGCGCTGCCCCAAGTGCGGCAAGGTCTACGTCCCCTCGCGGGGCTCGTGCCCGACCGACGGCGTACCCACGACCGAGGACGTCGAGCTGGCCAACGTGGGCACGGTGACCACCTACTGCGTGGTCAACGTGCCCTTTGCCGGCCAGTCCATCGAGATCCCCTACATCTGCGCCCAGGTGCTGCTCGACGGGGCCAACCTGTCGTTCATGGGGCTCATCCAGGAGATCCCGACCGACGAGATCCGCATGGGAATGCGGGTCGAGGCGGTGTGGGTGGAGCCTGAGGAATTGAAGCCGTCCTTGGCCTCGGTCAGGTACTTCCGTCCCAGCGGGGAGCCCGACGCCGACTACGAGACCTTCAAGGAGTACCTGTGAGTCCTGGTGGAGGACGCACCGTGAGGCCCGTGGCCGTCGCGTCGTTCGCGCAGTCACAGAACGTCCGACGGGACGACGAGCACAACGAGGTCGAGATGCTCATGCCGGTGGTGGCCGAGGTGTTCGGCAACATCGGGATCACCAAGGACGACGTGGACTTCATCTGCTCGGGATCGACCGACTACCTGATCGGCGGCCCGTTCAGCTTCGTGACCGCCCTCGACGCCGTGGGGGTGTGGCCGCCAAGGGCCGAGAGCCATGTGGAGATGGACGGGGCCTGGGCCCTCTACGAGGCCTGGGTGCTCCTCCAAGAGGGGCAGATCGACGCCGCCCTGGTCTACGCCTTCGGGCGCTCGTCACCCGGGAATCTCAACGAGATCCTCTCCCTGCAGCTCGACCCCTACTACCTGGCCCCCCTGTGGCCGGACCCGGTCAGCCTGGCCGCTCTGCAGGCACGGGCCCTCATCGATGCCGGCAAGGGCTCCGAAGCCGACTTCGCCGCCATCGCCTCTCGCAGTCGCAAGGATGCCATGTCCAATCCGAAGGCCCAAGTGGCCAAAGACATCCCCGCCGCCACCCTGCTCGAAGAGGACTACGTGGTCGCACCCCTGCGCCGTCATGCCCTGCCGCCGATCACCGACGGCGCCGCCGCCATCGTGCTGGCCGCCGGCGACAAGGCCGGGCAGTGGTCGAAGAGCCCGGTGTGGATCACCGGGCTCGACCACCGGATGGAGACCCATGCGCTGGGGGCCCGCGACCTCACGTCATCGCCTTCCACCACCAGGGCCGCCGAGGTGGCCGGGGTGGCCGACGGGCCCGTCGACGTGGCCGAGATCCACGCGCCCTTCGCCCCCCAGGAGATCATCGTCAAACAGGCCCTGGGCCTCGACGACACGGTCACCGTCAATCCGTCGGGGGGCCCTTTGGCCGCCAACCCGCTCATGTCCGCCGGCCTCATCCGCATCGGCGAGGCCGCGGCCAGCATCTCGTCGGGCCGGGCCAAGCGGGCGGTGGCCCACGCCACCTCGGGACCGTGCCTGCAGCAGAATCTCGTCTGCGTCCTGGAGGGTGAGTGATGGCAGAGCGTTGCGCGGTGGTCGGCGTCGGACAGACCCACCACAAGGCCAAACGCGAGGACGTCTCCATCGCCGGCCTGGTGCGTGAGGCGGCCAAGATGGCCCTCGCCGACGCTGAGCTCACCTGGACGGACATCGACGCCGTGGTCATCGGCAAGGCGCCGGACATGTTCGAGGGCAACATGATGCCCGAGCTCTACCTGGCCCCGGCTCTCGGTGCCGTGGGCAAGCCCATGTTCCGGGTGCACACCGCCGGCTCCGTGGGCGGATCGACCGCGCTGGTGGCCGCCCACCTCATCTCCTCGGGCATCCACAGGCGGGTCCTCACGGTGGCCTACGAGAAGCAGTCCGACTCCGATGCCATGTGGGCGCTGTCGGTGCCCCAACCCTTCGCCGCACCGCTGCTGGCCGGTGCGGGCGGCTACTTCGCCCCGCACATCCGCGCCTACATGCGCCGGTCGGGGGCGCCCGAGCACATCGGCCGGATGGTGGCCGTGAAGGACCGCCTCAATGCCATGCGCAACCCGTACGCCCACCTCCATCTGGCCGACATCGATATGAAGATGGTGGAGGACTCGATGATGCTGTGGGATCCCCTGCGCTATCTCGAGGCGTGCCCGTCCTCGGACGGTGCTGCCGCCATGGTGCTGTCATCAGAGGACGCCGTGTCAGGCCACTACCCCCCGGCCTGGATCCACGGCATGGCCATGCGGTCCGAGCCGACCATGTTCGCCGGCCGTGACCAGGTCAACCCCCAGGCCGGGCGGGACTGCTCGGCCGATGTCTACGGCCAGGCGGGGATCACCAATCCCCGTGAACAGATCGACGTGGCCGAGGTGTACGTGCCGTTCAGCTGGTACGAGCCCATGTGGCTGGAGAACCTCGGTTTCTGCGATCTGGGCGACGGGTGGAAGCTGACCGAAGCGGGCGCCACCGCCTTCGACGGCGACATCCCCTGGAACACCTCGGGCGGTGTGCTGTCGTCCAATCCCATCGGGGCGTCCGGCATGCTCCGGTTCCTCGAGGTGGCCATGCAGGTGCGGGGCCAGGCCGGCGAGCACCAGGTCGACGGGGCCAAGGTCGCGCTGGGGCAGGCCTACGGGGGTGGATCGCAGTTCTTCTCGATGTGGGTGGTCGGGAGCGAGAAGCCCTAGGGCCGTCGGTAGCGCTACCATTTCGCGGTGCGCTGAGAATCGATACCCCGTGCTCGACCGTCGGTCACTGGTCCCCGGAGGTTTCTCTTGCCCGCACCCCGCTCTTCCTCTTCCCGTTCTGCTTCTTCCCGTTCTCGCTCGTTCCGTGCCGACGGCGTGGCTACCCTCGTGGCCCGCGCCGTCACGCTCGACCGAGGAGGGCTCACCGTCCTCGGCGGCGTTTCGCTGACGGTCGGGCCGCACAGCCGCATCGGGATGATCGGGCCCAATGGCGTCGGGAAGTCCTCACTACTGCAGGTGCTGGCGGGGACCCTGGCCCCCGGCGGGGGCGAGATCGTGCGGGACCCGCCGTCGACCACCGTCGGGTACCTGGCTCAGGAGCACGACGTGGCCCCCGGGGTGACGGTGCGGGAGCTGCTGGGCCGCCGGGTGGGCGGAGCCGGTGCCGAGGCCGAGTTGGCAGAGGCCGCTGCCGCCCTGGCCGAAGGCACCACCGGGGCGGCCCTGCGCTACGAGGTGGCGCTCGAGCGCTTCAACCGGTTGGGTGTCGCCGACCTGGATGCCCGCATCGACGCCGTCCTCGACGACCTCGGTGTCGGGGCGGCTGTGGCGGCGCGAGAGGCGTCGACATTGTCGGGCGGACAACAGGCCAAGGTGGCGCTGGCCGGCATCGAGCTCTCCCAGTTCGACATCACCCTGCTCGACGAGCCGACCAACGATCTCGACTTCGGAGGCCTCCGGCGGCTCGAGGCGTGGTTGGTATCCCAGAGCGGGGGCATGGTCATCGTCTCTCATGATCGGGACTTCCTCGCCCGGACCGTGACCTCGGTGGTGGAGCTCGACGAGCACAGCCGCACCGCCCAGGAGTACGGAGGGGGGTGGAGCGGTTACCAGGCGGAGCGGGCCAGTGCCCGACGTCACGCCACCGAGGCCTATGAGCGCTACGACCGCCGACGAAGCCAGCTCGAGCACCGGGCCGAGCAGCAGCGCCAGTGGGCCACGAGCGGGGTGCGGCGGGAGGCCCGGGACCCGGCGGACCACGACAAGGCCCAGCGAGACTTTCGGATCAACCGCACCGAGAAGCTCGCCGCCAAGGCCCGCCAGACCGACCGGGCCCGGGCCGCCCTCGAAACGGTGGACAAGCCCTGGGAGGGGTGGGACCTGCGGTTCACGATCGAGGAGGCCCCGCGCTCCGGTGCCGTGGTGGCCCGGCTCAGCGGCGCCGTGATCGAACGGGGCACGTTCCGGATGGGACCGGTCGATCTGCAGATCAATTGGGGAGATCGGATGGCCCTGACGGGAGCCAACGGCACGGGAAAGACCTCACTGGTGGCAGCCCTGCTCGGCACCCTCCCGCTGGCCGGCGGTCAGCGATGGATCGGACCCAGCGTGGTGGTCGGGGAGCTGGGCCAGGACCGCCGGGCCCTGCAGGGCCACCACGATGTGGTTCGCACCGTCATGGACCGCTGCGGCCTGAAACAGGCCGAGGCCAGATCGCTCCTGGCCAAGTTCGGGTTGGGTGCCGATCACGTCGTCCGGGCCGCCGAATCGCTGTCACCGGGGGAGCGGACCCGGGCGGAACTGGCCATGTTCCAGGCCCTCGGGGTCAACTTCCTGGTGTTGGACGAGCCGACCAACCACCTCGACCTCCCGGCCATCGAACAGTTGGAGGCGGCGCTGGCCG
>DASZJN010000119.1:0-1940 GCA_035948045.1 Acidimicrobiales bacterium
ACCCAGACCTCCGAGCTGTCCCAGGGCATGCACGGATGGTCCCAGGTCACCCAAGCCAGCCACCGGCCGTCCCGTGAGACCCGGGGGGCGGCCACGAAGTCCCCCTCTCCGACGATCGGCACGACGGCGAGCTCCTCCACCGCCACCGCCACCAGCCGGGGACCGGTCCGACCGCCACCGATCCGCTCCTCCACCGACACCAACCACCGCCCCGACCCGGCGAGCCGTCCGTCCGCATACCGACAGCTCGGCCCGTCTGCGGGTGGCGGTGGCGTGAGGGGGGCAGGAGCGATGGCTGCGGGGGTGTCGGGGACTGGTACTCGATACCACCGCTGGTCGTCCTGGTTGACGTAGAACAGCGTGCCACCGTCCACGGTGGCCGCACCGCCGCCGTATTCGTGCACCCGAGAGCCGACACTGACCCCCGCCGGGGAGATGTCGACGGGCAGCGGTCCGCCCGCGCCCTCGACCACGACCTGGCGGCCCCCGTCATCGGGGCGGCTCTCTATCCAGTAGACGTCGGCGCCCGCAGCCTGCAACCCACTACGACCGACCTTGCCCGCCGCCACCAACGAAGCAGGCCACGGAGACGGCCACCACCCGAAGGCGGGGCCGGCCGAGTCGCCCCGCCCCGCCCCGGTGTCTGTCTCATGCTCGGTGCCCATGGAGTCAGTACGGTACCCGGCAATGAGCGCAACTCCCCCACCCGCCCGATCGGACCCGGACCCGGTTGTCGCCGCCTCACCGGCGCCCCCCGGTCCGGGCAGCACCTTCTCCGCGTTCGTGGTGGATCGGGCCGGAGACACCGTCGACGCCGAGGTGCGGACGCTCGGCCCCGACGATCTCCCCCCGGGCGAGGTGCTCATCAGGGTCCGGTGGTCCGCCGTCAACTACAAGGACGGCATGGTCACCCGACCGGGCAACCGGGTGGCGCGCCTCGACCGGCTGATCCCCGGGGTCGACCTGGTGGGCACGGTCCTGGCTTCCGACGAGCCGACCATCACCGTCGGACAGGAGGTCATCGCCCACGGCTACGACCTCGGGATTGCCCACCACGGCGGATTCGCGGAGCTGGCCCGGGTCCCCGCCGCCTGGGTCGTGCCCCTTCCCGAGGGGCTGACCGCCCGCCGGGCTGCGACCATCGGCACCGCCGGGTTCACCGCCGCCCTCTCGCTCCACCGACTCGAGCACCAGGGGCTCGAGGCCGCCCGCGGTCCGGTGCTGGTCACCGGCGCCTCCGGAGGAGTCGGCAGCTTGGCGGTCTCCCTCCTCGCCTCCCGTGGCTACCGTGTCGTGGCGAGCACCGGAAAATCCTCGGAGCACGGGTACCTGCTCGGTCTCGGTGCCGCCGAGGTCATCGGCCGCGACGACCTGGTCAGCGCGTCGGAACGGACCCTCGGCCCCGAACGATGGGCCGGGGCCGTGGACTGCGTGGGCGGTCCCACCCTGAGCGCGGTGCTCCGGACGCTCGACTACGGAGCCGCAGTGGCCGCCAGCGGCCTGACCGGGGGGAACACCTTCGAGTCCACCGTCTATCCGTTCATCGTCCGGAATGTGTCACTGATCGGAATCGACACGGTGCGGACGCCCATCGCCGAGCGTCGATCGGTCTGGGACGAGATGGCAACCGCATGGCCATCGCCAGTCCTGGACGGCATGGTCGATGATGAACTGGCTCTGGATCAGCTCGGCCCGGCCCTGGACCGGATCCTGTCAGGAGGTGTCAGGGGTCGGATGCTGGTCAGACCGACGTCGTGACCGCTCGCCGGTCGGTGTTGGGAACGGGGCTCCCCGCTCCTCGGCGCCCGGGTGTCCCCCGGTGAGGGGAGCGGCTCGGCGGCCCATGACGGGCGCGGGCTGGTGGACTAGCCGTTGGAACCCGTAGCCGCGTACACCGGCGAGACCACCAGCGTCCCGCCCCCACAGGGAGCCAACATGGC
>DASZJN010000120.1:0-2417 GCA_035948045.1 Acidimicrobiales bacterium
GCGTCGCGCAGTCCCCCATCGGCTGTCTCGGCTGCCTTCACGGTCAGTGTCATCGGGTCCTCGCTGAGTCTCCGTCGCCGCGCCACATGGGTTGGCGGACGCTGTCGTACAGGACGTCGCGTCGCTCACCCGCCAGCGCGGCGAAGACCTGCTCGCCCCAGCGTTCCACCCCCACCATCGGCGTCGGCAGGGTGTCGCGGGTGAACCATCCCACGTCGCGGCATTCGAGGGGGTGCGCCTCCAGGGTGCCCCCGACGGCCCGGCAGTAGAACAGGAGGGAATACAGCGGCACCCGGGTGAAGCCGAGCCGGAGCCCGTCGAGGACGGCGATCAGGCGGACGGTCTCAACCTCGATGCCCGTCTCCTCCTCCACCTCCTTGACCACGACCTCGGCCGCCGAGTACCCCACGTCGCACCACCCGGTGGGGTAGAGCCAGATCCCCGAGTCGGCCCGCTGGATGAGCAGGAGCTCGCCCTGGTCGTTGCCGACGGCGGCGCCGACGGCCACCTTGGGGGTGACGTATCCAGGGACACCCTTGCCCACGGTGTCCATCCACTCCTGCACCAGACCGTCCGCATCCTCGACCGCCTCGGGATTCTCGTCGGTTTCGGCCCGGATATCGGCCGCCACCTTGAGGATCTCCTCGAAGCGCTCCTGCTCGTAGAGGCTCTCGGTGAAGCCGAGCCCGGTGCGGGCGATGGCCGACAGGCTCTCGCTCCAACGCAGGAGCGTCTTGAGGGGGACAGGCCGATCCACGGGCCATGACGCTACCGCGCCCTGCCTGGTGGGCCAGAATGGGTCGTGCCCATCAATGAGGATTGCCGCCACTACGTGATGCGCACCACGCCCCGAGGCGATCGGTTGGAGCGCTGCAAGGTCGACGCCAACGAACCGCTGCCGTTTGCCTGCCCCGACGGGTGCGTCTTCTACGAGCCGCGCCGGGTCTCGCAGGCCGGCTGGCACGTGGCGTCGCCGGAGGACGAGGGCCGGTAACCCTTCCGGACCTGGCTAGCCCTCGAGGATGTCACCCAGCAGGTCGACGGTGATGCCCTCGGTGCGCAGCCAGGCCAGGGCGGCATCGAGCTGGTCGGCCTCCCCGTCGATGAGGCACACGATCCACCCTCGATGCTCCTCCACGTCCGCCCGCCGGATGTCCGGCTCCACGTCGAACTGGCGGACCAGCGTGGCGAGCACGGGTCGACGGATCTCCGACTCGGGGAACGTCAACTTCACCCGGACCTGGCTCACGAGCCCTCCTCTCCGGCGGTCGTCAGCAGGCGATTCATGCTGCCGGAGCGGAATCCTTCCAGGTCCAGCGCCACGAAGGTGAAACCGGCGCCCCGGACGGCGGCGATCACCTCGCCTCGGCGGGCCAGTACCTGGTCGAAGACCTCCGGCTCGCACTCCAACCGGGCCGTGACCCCGTGGTGGCGCACCCGGAGCTGCCCGAACCCGAGCGCCTTGAGCGCCCCCTCGGCCCGGTCGACCGCCTCCAGGCGACCGAGGGTGACCGGCGTGCCGTAGGGCAGCCGTGAGGCCAGGCAGGCGGCGGCCGGCTTGTCCCAGGTGCGCAGGCCCAGCTCCCTCGACCAGTGCCGGATGTCGTCCTTGGTGAAGCCGGCGTCCACCAGGGGGAACGAGGCGCCGGCCTCGGCCGCGGCGGCCTGCCCGGGGCGGTGGTCCCCCAGGTCACTGACATTCACCCCGAGGACCACCCGAGCCGACTCGGCCTCGGCCAGCGGACCGAGCGCAGACATCAGGGCGGTCTTGCAGCGGGCGCAGCGGTCCGACCCGTTGGCCACGTAGGTCGGATCGCTCATCTCGTCGGTGGGCACGCCGACCCAGCGCAGGTCCCATTCGTCGGCCAGGGCCCGGCAGTCGTCGGCCTCGCCGGAGGCCAGGGAGGGCGAGATCGCCGTGGCGCAGAGCACCCGGGACCGGCCGAGAGTGTCGCGGGCCACCTTGGCCAGCAGCGCCGAATCGGTGCCGCCGCTGAAGGCCACCACCACCCGCTCGAGGTGGCGCAGCTCATGGCGGAGGTCGTCGAGGGAGGCCCTCATGTCGTCGACGGCCCGGCGATCAGTGCGGCCAGCACGTCATCGAGCGGACCCACCATGCCGGTGTAGAAGGGGCCGAACTCGGCGTAGTTGGCCGATCCCTCGTCGAAGCGCATCTGGTAGACGCACTCCTTGAGGTCGTCGGGATGCACGCCGAAGAGGGTCACGCCCCATTCGAAGTCATCGAGCCCGGTTGACCCGGTGATGACCTGCAGGATCCGACCGGCGAACGTGCGGCCCACCTTGCCGTGCCCCATCATGAGCTCCTTGCGGGCCTCGAACTCCAGGCCGTACCAGTTGTATTCGGCCGTTCGTCGCTTGGACATGGGGTAGAAGCAGAAGGCCGACTTGTCCTCGGG
>DASZJN010000121.1:0-3184 GCA_035948045.1 Acidimicrobiales bacterium
CGGCCGGCTGGCGCGTGGGGGGCCGGGCTCGCCCAGGCATCGGGAGGGCGTCAGCCCCGGCGTCCGGCCCGGGCCCGACCGTGGTGGTCGGCCATCCCCACTGGACCGGACCTCAGTGGCGACCGTCGGGCACGTAGTGACGCTCCTCGGCGGCATCCACCCACACCCGCATCATCCGGTCGGTGCCGGGATCCCTGAACACCTCGTCGGTCGGCGTCCATCCGGGGAGGGGAGCGTCGGACTCACCGTGGCGCCGGACGAAGAAGCTGATGATCACGGCCGCCACGATCGCCACCCCGATCACCACCAGCACCACGATCAACATCGATCGGTGCGGGGGCAACGGTCGGTCCGGCCCCCTGGGCCCACCGCCCTCATCAGGAGCGGCTGCCGACGACCACCGCCGTGCCGTAGGCAACGATCTCGGTCAGTCCCTGACCGACCTCGGAGGAGTCGAACCGCATCGAGATGATGGCGTTGGCCCCCTGGATGCGCGCGTTCTCGATCAGGCGGTCCAGGGCATGGCGGCGGCTGTCCTCGACCAGTTTGGTGTACTGCTTCACCTCGCCGCCGGCGAGGGCCCGGAACCCGGCCGTGAAGCCCTTGGCTGCGCCCATTGACCGCACCACCACCCCGAAGACCATGCCGAGGCTGCGCTGGACGGTCCACTCGGGGAACTCCAGCGCGGTGGTGATCGGAAATTGGGCAGCTGCTCCCTGGTCTCCGCTGACGTCAGCCACGAGACGAATCTCCCTCTCCTCGATGGTCGGTGTCCCCGGCCGCCTACCGGAGCGCCCGTCGCCACCGAGATGCTACCGAGCGGCCTGCTCGATGCCCTGGATGTCGCACGCTCAGCCTGGGACCCCTCCTTCTCCCGCCGTCGGGCCGTCGGGCTCCGCCGCCCCCTAATCTGAATCCCTCGATGAAACCTCGCCAGGCCCCGGCCCCCACCAGAAGGTCCGTTCCCCGTCCGCCGCACCACCGTCCCGGGTCCCCGGCCCCCTGGGCCGCGCTGCCCGCCGAGGAGCGCGACCGGATCTCCCTCGACCGGGTCCGTGCCGCGCTCGCCGACGGCCGGTTGCGGCGGCCCGGGGACACGTCTGTCGGGGAGCCCTGGCGTTCCCTGGCCGGAAGGGTCGTGGAGGGCCGGCCCGCGGCGGTGCTGGTGCCGCTGTTCGAGGAGGACGGCGCGGCCCGGGTGGTCCTCACCGTGCGATCCGATCGGTTGCGATCCCACCAGGGGGAGGTGGCTTTCCCCGGCGGCCGTCTCGATGGCGGCGAGGGGGTGGTGGCCGGCGCGCTGCGCGAGGCCTTCGAGGAGGTGGGTCTCGATCCGGGGCTGGTCACCGTGGTGGGCCAGCTGACCGCCATGCCGACGGTGTCCTCCAACACCGTGATGACCCCGGTGCTGGCCACCCTCGAGGCCCGTCCCACGCTGGTCGCCAACCCCGGTGAGGTGGAGCGGGTCTTCGACGTGGCCCTCAGCGAGCTGGTGGCCGACGACGTCTTCCATGAGGAGTGGTGGTCGGTGTCCGACCGTCCCGCGGCGCCAGGATTTCCCGATGGCGAGTTTCCCGTGTGGTTCTTCGATGTGGCCGGGGAGACCGTGTGGGGAGCGACGGCCCGGACGCTCGTCGAACTGCTGTGCTCGATTCTCGGGGTGGAGGTCCCGCCGTCCCTCCGCGGCTCGCTCTGAGCCCGGCGGGAGGGACACTTCCAGGGCTGGCGCCCCCATCGGGCGGATCGCCTGACGGCCAGCGGGGAACCAGGGCCGCGCACCTAGGCGGTATCGTGGGGAGCAGTCGGTCGGCACTGCGTCGGGGCTGTCGCCGGTCGGAGGTTCGTACCATTGTGACCAGGGTCCGGAGGGCATTGACGTGGCTGAGCTAGAGATTGGCATCTTCAAATCGGGTCGGAGGGCCTACGGGCTCGATGACATCGCCATCGTGCCCAGCCGGCGGACCCGGGACCCTGAGGACGTCGATATCAGCTGGGAGATCGACGCCTACCGGTTCGAGCTCCCGCTGATGGCATCGGCCATGGACGGCGTGGTCAGCCCGTCCACCGCCATCGAGATCGGGCGCCTCGGCGGACTGGCCGTCCTCAACCTCGAAGGCCTCTGGACCCGCTACGAGGATCCCTCCTCCCTCTTCGACGAGATCCGCGAGCTCCCCGTCGAGAAGGCCACCGCCCGTATGCAGCAGATGTATGCCGAGCCGGTCCAGCTGGAGCTGGTCACGCAGCGGATCAAGGAGATGAAGGCCGCCGGCATCACCACCGCGGCGTCCGTCACCCCCCAGAAGACCGAATCGTTCGCCGCCGCCCTGCTGGCGGCCGAGCTGGACCTGTTGGTCATCCAGGGGACGGTGGTGTCCGCCGAGCACGTCTCGAAGACGGCAGAGCCCCTCAACCTCAAACGGTTCATCCGCGAATTCGAGATCCCGGTGATCGTGGGAGGCTGCGCCTCCTACCAGGCCGGGCTCCACCTGATGCGGACCGGTGCCGTCGGGGTCCTGGTCGGCGTGGGCCCGGGCAACGCCTGCACCACCAGGGGGGTATTGGGGATCGGGGTTCCCCAGGCCACCGCCATCGCCGACGTGGCCGGGGCCCGTATGCGGCACCTCGACGAGACGGGCGTCTACTGCCACGTGATCGCCGACGGAGGCATGTCCAAGGGCGGGGACATCGCCAAGGCCGTGGCCTGCGGGGCCGATGCGGTCATGCTGGGTTCGCCCCTGTCCTCGGCGGTCGAGGCTCCGGCCCGGGGCTTCCACTGGGGCATGGCTACGTTCCATCCCACGCTGCCCCGGGGGGCGAGGGTCAAGACGACCACCAGGGGAACCCTGCAGGAGATCCTCCTCGGCCCGGCCCACGAGAACGACGGCCGGATGAACCTGTTCGGCGCGCTGCGCACCGCCATGGCCACCTGTGGCTACCAGACGGTGAAGGAGTTCCAGAAGGCAGAGGTGATGGTGGCTCCGGCCCTGCAGACCGAGGGCAAGGACCTGCAGCGCTCGCAGGGTGTCGGCATGGGCCATTGAGCCCTGGGACCGACAGCGCCGGTGACCCCGGCGAGGGGCCGATCCTGGTCGTCGACTTCGGTGCCCAGTACGCCCAGCTGATCGCCCGCCGGGTCCGCGAGGCCCACGTGTACTCGGAGATCGTGCCCCACACCGCCACGGCC
>DASZJN010000122.1:0-1675 GCA_035948045.1 Acidimicrobiales bacterium
CGTTGGCCGAGCACCTGGGGGTGGACGGCTCCATCGCCAGCCGGCCCGTGGTCGACGAGGAGGGCCGGTACACCGGCGAGATGGACTTCTACGCCTACGGCCCCTTCAAGGCCGACGCCATGCGGGAGCTGGCCGCACGCGAGGGACTCGATCTCGAGGACTCGTCGGCCTACTCGGACTCCTACACCGACCTGCCCATGCTGGAGGCGGTCGGCCACCCGGTGGCCGTCAATCCCGATCGGGTGCTGGCCAAGGTGGCCAAGGAGCGCGACTGGGAGGTCATGCAGTTCACCAAACCGGTGCGTCTGCGCGACCGGGTGGGCGTCCCCAGCCTGTCGATGACGGCCACCGCCGCGGGCATCATGGCTGCCGCCTCGGCCGGGGCCCTGGTGGCCTGGCGCCTGGCTCGTCGGCCCGCCCGGTAGCAGCAGCCGCCGGAACTGTCTCGTGGCGCGCCAAGGGCGCGCCACTCACGAAGTGTGGTCGGCGCGCCCGGTGGTGTGGTGAGGGCTGCTCAGGAAGGACGGAGCCGCTTGGCGGCGACGACACCCAGGGCGACGATGATGGCGAGGATCAGGAGCTTCTTCATACGAGGATGGTACCCCCTCCGCCTGGGTCCCGCTCCCTGGACGATCGTCGGCGACGGTCAGTCATCGAGGGTCAGACGGTCAGGAGGTCCCGGGCCCCGGTGTCGGACGACGGGTGGCGCAGCTTCGACATGGCCCGGGCCTCGATCTGGCGGATCCGATCGCGGGTCAGGTTGAAGTGCTCACCTACCTCTTCGAGCGTGCGGGGCTCACCGCGGTCGAGACCGAAGCGCAGCCGGAGGATCTCACGCTCTCGCTCGTCCAGAGGAGACAGCAGCCGGCCGATCTCCTCGGGGAGCAGGGAGACAGCGGCCACCTCGAAGGGGGATTCCGCCGAGCGGTCCTCGACGACGTCGCCGAGCTCGGCGTCGCCGTCCTCCCGGAGGGGCTCCGACAGGGAGAGCGGCTCGGCCCGGAATCGCAGCGCCTCCACCAGTTTGTCCTCGGGCATCTCGACCTCGGCGCCCAGCTCGGCCAGGGTCGCCGGCCGCCCGTACTTGAGCTCGAGACGGGCCTGGGCCTTCTGGACCCGGGCCAGCGTGTCACCCGCGTGCACGGGCAGGCGGATGGTCCGACCGGTGTTGGCGATGCCCCGCGTGATGGCCTGGCGGATCCACCAGGTGGCGTACGTCGAGAATTTGAAGCCCTTGCGCCAGTCGAACTTCTCGACGGCGTGCATGAGGCCCAGGTTGCCCTCCTGAATGAGGTCGAGCAGGGGCAGGCCCGAGGCCTGGTACTTCTTGGCGATGGAGACGACCAACCGGAGGTTGGACTGCACGAAGGTCTGCTGGGCCCCTTCACCCTGCAGGGTGGTGCGCCGCAGCTCACGCTTCTTCGCCGGTGTCAGGCCCTTCGGCGCCGATGCCAGCTGGGCATCCGCCTCCCGGCCGGCCTCGATGGCCTGGGCCAGTCGGACCTCGTCGTCCTTGGTCAACAACGGGTACTGGCCGATGTCGGTCAGATACAACCGAACCAGATCTTCGTCGTCTCGTTCGAGGCGCTCCTTTGCCAACTTCACCGGGTCCTTCGTTTTCCCCACCACACGTGGGGGACGGCCGAACCTCATCCAGCGGCACCGGCCTTACGGC
>DASZJN010000123.1:0-5866 GCA_035948045.1 Acidimicrobiales bacterium
GACCCCGGGGTCGGGGCCTGTCACCGGGAAGTCCGGTCTTTGACGGCGCCCGACGAACCGCGGGCCCGGGTGGGCACGGCCCGCCCCGTCGGGCCGCCGAGGGCCGCGGTGGTGGACGCCGTGGCCCGCGCTCTGGCCGAGGACCTCACCCCACTCGGAGACCTGACCGCGGCCCTGGTCCCGGCCGAGGCGGTGGCGTCCGTCCGCATCGCCAGCCGGGCCCACGGGATCATCGCCGGGCGGGCCTGCGCCCTCGAGACGTTGGGGCAGGTCGACCCCTGCCTGCGGGCCGAGTGGCGGGTGGAGGACGGAGACCCGGTGCAACCCGGGGAGGTGCTGGCGGTGGTGACCGGGCCGCTCCGGTCCATCCTCACCGCCGAGCGGACCGCGCTCAACTTCCTCGGTCACCTGTCGGGGATCGCCACCCTCACCCGCCGGTACGTGGACGCGGTCGCCGCGGCCAGCCCGGCCACGCGGGTGCTGGACACCCGCAAGACCACACCGGGCCTGCGGGCGCTCGAGAAGGCCGCCGTCCGCGCCGGCGGCGGCCACAACCACCGGGGCGGACTCTCCGACGCCGTGCTGGTCAAGGACAACCACCTCGGTGGCCTCTCCATCCCCGAGGCGGTGGCCAGGGCCAGGGAACTGTGGCCGGGCCGCATGGTCGAGGTGGAGTGCGACCGGGCCGAGCAGGCCATCGAGGCCGTGACGGCGGGGGCCTCGGTGGTGATGCTCGACAACATGGGGCCCGAGCAGGTGGCGGTGTGCGCGGCCCAGGTGCACGCGGCCGGTACCGGGACGCTCGTCGAGGTGTCGGGTCGGGTGACCATCGAGAGCGCCCCCCTGCTGGCAGCGGCCGGCGCGGACTGGGTGTCTGTGGGGGCCCTCACCCATTCGGCGCCCGTGCTCGACCTGGGATTCGATCTGCCGACGGACGTCGGCCAGGAAGGCTGACCATGCTCCTCGCCATCGATGTCGGCAACACCGAGACGGTCGTCGGGCTGTTCGCCGACGATCTCAGCGCCCCCCTCGGCGACACCGGGCCGCGGGACGGAAACGAACCGACCGGCCTGGCCCATCACTGGCGGCTGTCCACCGTGGCCGAGCGCACCGCCGACGAGCACGCCCTCCTGCTCACCCAACTGCTCGACCTGGACGGGCTGGACATCGACCACTCCGTCTCGGGCATCGCCGTGACCTCATCGGTCCCGCTGGTGACGGCCAACCTGCGCCAGATGGTGGCGCGCTGGTTCAACGTTCCCGCCGTGGTCCTGGAGCCCGGCGTGAAGAGCGGGATGCCCATCCTCTACGACAACCCGAAGGAAGTCGGGGCCGACCGGATCGCCAACGCCGTCGGGGCCCACGACCTGTTCGGCGGGCCGTGCGTCGTGGTCGACCTGGGCACCGCCACCACCTTCGACGCCATCCCCGCCGCCGGCGAATACCTCGGAGGTGCCATCACCCCGGGCGTGGCCATCAGTCTGGACGCCCTGTTCGCCCACGCCGCCGCCCTCCGGCGGGTCGAGCTGGTGGAGCCCAGGAGCGTCATCGGCAAGTCGACCGTGGAGTCGATCCAGTCCGGTGCCCTCTACGGGTTCGCGGGCCAGGTCGACGGCTTGTGTCGACGGTTCGCGGCCGTCCTCGGCGAGTGCACCGTGGTGGCGACCGGGGGGCTGTCGGAGCTCATCTCGCCTTACTCCGAGGAGATCGAGTACGTGGAGCCCTGGCTCACCCTCCACGGCCTCCGCATCATCTTCGACCGGAACTCGCCCACCCTGCCGGCGACCCGGGGCGACTGACGGTCGGCTCCGAGGCCGTCGCTCCGTCACTCCCCGTGGCGCTTGATCACTCCACGTGGTGCTCGAGCCCCCGCCGGGCCCGACCGGGAAAGGGCCCCGAAGGCGCCTAACATGCGCGTCATGCATCGCTCATATCTGTCGGCGATAACGGTGGTGCGGTCCGGAATGACCGGTCCCGTTGTGGAGGTGGCACACCCATGAAACAACCGATGCTCGCAACCAGGAAGGTCGTGACCGGCGCCGTGGCGCTCGGCGTGCTGACGCTCGGGATGGGCGGCGTCGCCGGGGCGGCCACCACCACGACGCCCAAGGCCGGAAGACACTTCAACTGCGCCAATGCCACCAAGGCACTCACCCGCATCCAGAAGGCCGAGGCCGATATCGCCGCCGGGCTGCCGAAGCTCCACGCCGCCGAGGCCAAGGCGGCCAAGGCCGGCAACACGAAGCGCGAGGACCGCCTGAACAAGCGCATCGCCCGCTACGAGAGCACGAAGTTCAAGGCCCGGTTGGCCAAACGGGCCGCGACCATCGAGGCCAAGTGTCAGGTGGCGGCACCGAGCACCACCAGTGGGCTGCCCGCCGGTTCGGTGGCCCGGGCCTGATCACCGCCGGCCCAGCGGGGGGCCGGGTTCAGTCCGTGGGCAGGTCGTCGACCAGCGAGTGGGCCAGGGTGCCCAGGCTGGCGGCCAACCTCGGTGACGCCCCGGCCAGGGCCGCATCGACAGCCTGCTCGGCGTACTGCCGGGCCACCACCACCGAGCCCCCGATGCCGCCTGATTCGGCCACGATGGACCGCGCCTTGTCCCGCTCGGGCTGGCCCAGGGGTTGACCCAGCAGCGGGCTCAGTTCGGGGCCGGCCACCGGGTCTACCAGGGTCAACAGCACGGGCAGGGTGTAGATCCCCTCGGCCAGATCCTGCCCGGCCGGTTTGCCGAGCTCCGCTTCGCTCCCCACCACGTCGAGGATGTCGTCGCGCACCTGGAAGACCATGCCGAAGGAGCGGCCGAAGGAGGTGAGGGCGTCCACCTGCTGGCGGGGCAGACCGCCGGTCAGGGCCCCGATCCGGCACGAGGTGGACATCAGCGACGCCGTCTTGCCGGCGATGGCCCTCGAGTAGTCGTCCTGGCTCCGGTCGACCTGATAGGCGGCCCGCACCTCGGCCACCTGGCCCTGGCAGAGCTCACCGAGCGTGGCCGCCAACAGCCCGGCGATCTCGGTGCCCAATCCGGCGGCGATCTCCGCCGATCGGGCCAGGAGGAAGTCGCCGGCCACGATGGCCACCAGGTTCCCGAACCGGGCATTCACACTCTCGACGTTCCGTCGGACGGTGGCCTCGTCCATGACGTCATCGTGGTAGAGGGAGGCCAGGTGGACGAGCTCGACGGCCACGGCACCGAGGAGATCCTCGCGGGTAGCCTCCGCGGACCCGGCGGTGGCCGTGGCCAGGGCCAGGACCGGCCGCAGCCGCTTGCCCCCGGCCGCCAGCAGGTGGGTGGTGACGTCGTCGAGGAAGCCGTCGCCGGTCACCACCGACTCGACGAGCAGGGGCTCGAGCCGCTTGAGCTGATCTTCGAGAGCGGGAAGCCCGAGGAGCTCTACAACGTTCACTTCCTACAGACGATAGGCGCGGATGCCGATGACTGAAAAAAGCCCCTGGAAATGAAGCCGTGGGGGTGCGTGACCCAGTGGCACCTGTAGACTTCGCTTCAGTTACTGACCGCGGATGGAGGCGGTGGAGTGTTCGAAAGATTTACAGACCGGGCTCGTCGAGTTCTTGTGCTCGCACAGGAGGAGGCGCGCCTGCTCAACCACAGCTTCATCGGCACTGAGCACATCCTCCTGGGCCTGATCCACGAGGGGGAAGGCGTCGCGGCCAAGGCGCTGGAGTCGTTGGGCGTCTCGCTGGAGGCGGTTCGGGAGAAGGTCGAGGAGACCATCGGGCTCGCCGGCACCGCTCCCACCGGTTCTCCGCCCTTCACCCCCAGGGCCAAGAAGGTCCTCGAGCTCTCGCTGCGGGAAGCGCTGCAGCTGGGCCACAGCTACATCGGTACCGAGCACATGCTCCTCGGACTGGTCCGCGAGGGCGAGGGCGTGGCGGCCCAGGTCCTGCAGAGCCTGGGAGCCGATCTTCCGCGGGTCCGCCAACAGGTCATCCAACTGTTGTCCGGCTACCAGGGCAAGGAGTCGGTGGGCGCCGGGGCGCCGGGCTCCCAGTCCTCGGACGCACCCACGGGATCGCCGGTGCTCGATCAGTTCGGCCGGAACCTCACGGCACTGGCCCGGGATCACAAGCTCGATCCGGTCATCGGTCGCGAAAAAGAGATCGAGCGGGTCATGCAGGTGCTGTCGCGCCGCACCAAGAACAACCCGGTGCTCATCGGCGAGCCCGGTGTCGGCAAGACCGCCATCGTCGAGGGCCTGGCCCAGAGGATCGTGGCCGACGACGTCCCCGAGACATTGACCGGCAAGCAGCTGTACACACTCGACCTGGGCGCCCTGGTGGCGGGCAGCCGCTACCGCGGCGACTTCGAGGAGCGCCTGAAGAAGGTGCTGAAGGAGATCCGCACGCGCGGGGACATCGTCCTGTTCATCGACGAGCTCCATACCCTGGTGGGAGCAGGAGCGGCGGAGGGCGCCATCGACGCCGCCTCCATCCTCAAGCCGATGCTGGCGCGCGGCGAGCTGCAGACCATCGGGGCCACCACCATCGACGAGTACCGCAAGCACCTCGAGAAGGACGCCGCCCTCGAGCGCCGCTTCCAGCCCATCAAGGTGGAGCAGCCCAATGTGGCCCTCACCATCGAGATCCTGAAGGGCTTGCGGGACCGGTACGAGTCCCACCACGCCGTGACCATCACCGACCAGGCCCTGGTGGCCGCGGCCAACCTGGCCGACCGCTATCTGGCCGACCGGTACCTGCCGGACAAGGCGATCGACCTGATCGACGAGGCCGGCAGCCGCTTGCGCATCCGCCGCATGACCACGCCTCCGGCCTACAAGAAGCTCGAAGAGGACATCACCCGCCTCCGTGCCGACAAGGAAGCGGCCATCGAGAAGCAGGCGTTCGACCAGGCGAAGAAGCTCGCCGAGCAGGAGAAGGACCGCCTCGACCGCAAAGAGGCCATGGAGGCCGAGTGGCGCGCCGAGGGCGTCGACCTGTTCGACGTGGTCGACGAAGAGGTCATCGCCGAGGTGTTGGCCAACTGGACGGGCATCCCCGTCTACCGGCTCACCGAGGAGGAGACGGCCAAGCTGCTCCGCATGGAGGACGAGCTGCACAAGCGGGTCATCGGACAGGAGCCGGCCATCGCCGCCCTGGCCCGGTCGATCCGTCGCACCCGTGCCGGTCTGAAGGACCCCAAGCGGCCCAGCGGTTCGTTCATCTTCCTGGGGCCCACCGGCGTCGGCAAGACCGAGCTGGCCAAGACGCTGGCCGAGTTCCTCTTCGACGACGAAGACGCGCTGATCCAGCTCGACATGTCCGAGTACATGGAGAAGCACACGGTGAGCCGCCTGGTCGGCTCCCCACCCGGCTATGTCGGCTACGAGGAGGGCGGGCAGCTGACCGAGGCGGTGCGGCGCAAGCCGTTCTCCGTGGTGCTCTTCGACGAGGTCGAGAAGGCGCACGCCGACGTGTTCAACACCCTGCTCCAGATCCTGGAGGATGGTCGTCTCACCGATGCCCAGGGCCGGTCGGTCGACTTCAAGAACACCGTGTTGATCATGACCTCCAACCTGGGTACCGCCGATCTGCGCAAGTCGTCGGTCGGTTTCGCCAAGACCTCGGAGGCCGTCACCTACGAGACGATGAAGGAAAAGGTCAACGATGCGCTCAAGGCCCACTTCCGGCCTGAGTTCTTGAACCGCATCGACGAGGTCATCGTCTTCCACGAGCTGACCCGCGACGAGGTAATGGAGATCGTCGACCTGATGTTGAAGCGGACCTCCGCCCAACTGGCCACCCAGGGCCTGGCGATCCAGCTGTCGCAGCCAGCCCGCGCCCTGCTGGCCGACACCGGCTACGACCCGCAACTGGGCGCCCGTCCGCTGCGTCGGGCGATCCAGCA
>DASZJN010000124.1:0-13641 GCA_035948045.1 Acidimicrobiales bacterium
CTGGTGGCAGTGGTCTCGGTGGCGCTCTTCAAGGTCCTCTCCAAGGGAAGTGCCAGCACCGCCGCCCACACCACCATCGCACTCGCAGTCACCTGCCTGGCCCTCGCGGCCCTGGGGCTCCTGGCCGCGGGAACGTCCGACAGCTACGGGACCCTCGCTCCGGCAGTCATCGTCGGAGTCGTCTTCGTGGGCATCATCGGCAACCGAGCGATGCGGGTAGCCGTTTGTCTCTACGCCATGGCGCTGGTCGCCGTCCTGGCGTGGACATCCGGCCTCCGCGGCGGCAACCTCGCCGCCACCATCGTGGTCTCTGCATCGACCATCGTGATCGTCATGGCCGTCACGGCCCGGACGGTCGGGCCCCTGAACGAGCGCAGCCACATTCGCCGCTCCATCGGGGCCCTGCGCGCCGCCATCGACGATGTGGGGTCCGATGACGCTGGTGCACCTGCGGACGCAATCCAAGCCGCGTTCGGTCGGGGCCTTCCCCTGGTGCCCGACATCATTCCGGCCGACCGGGTGGCCGTGTTCGCCAGGAGTGTGGAGGCCAGGCGGTTCGTCCTGCTCGCCGCGTGGCCGAGCAGTGAGGCGGACATATCCGCAGTGGCGGAAAACCCGGAGCTGCACCAGGCCCTCGATTCCGACTGCCCGGTGCTCACGCCGACGCTGTGTGCCCTTCCGATCGGGTACTGCCCCGAGGGAGAACTGGTCATGGTCGTGCGGCGCCCGGCGCCCGACACCGGCCCCGATCCGCAGGTCAGCGACGCCGAGGCGGTCGCCGCCGCCTTCCTGCGGGTCACCAGCCGAGCGACCTTCGCCAGAGGGCCCGTCGTCGAGAGCCGGACTGACGCCCTCACCGGCTTGGCCAATCGGCGAATCCTCTTCGAACGGATCCAGATCGAGATGGATCATGCCATTCGGTCCGAGTCGCCGTTGAGTGTGGCCATGATCGACCTCGACCACTTCAAGCAGTACAACGAGCGTCACGGACAGGTGGCCGGTGACACCGTCCTCCGGTCCATCGCCGCGGTCATGGTCTCGAACCTCCGGCACCAGGATCTCGTCGTGCGGTACGGGGGCGAGGAATTCTTTCTGGTCATGCCCGATACCGACATCCTCGGTGGACACCACCTCCTCGACAAGCTCAGGGCGGGAGGACGCGACGCCACCTCCGACTTCGGTGTCACCCTCTCCGCCGGCCTGACCAGTTGGGACGGTATCGAGGACACGGCCTCGCTGATCGAGCGGGCCGACCAGGCGCTCTATCGGGCCAAGGAGTCCGGCCGCGACCGGGTGGTCTCCATCCAGTCATTCACCGAGTTCTGATCCGCCCGGACGCATGGCCAATGCAGGTCCGCCACCGCCGATGGTGCGGGAGGGGCCCGGAGCACCGGACGTGCTCATGCCACCCTTCGCAGCACCAGGTAGACGTTGTCATCGACCGTGAAGGAGTCGACCAGTTCGAATCCGTCCGCCGCCGCGGCATCGAGCTCGGACTCGAGATCAAGGCGCCGTTCGGCGACCACCAACCGACCCCCGTGCACGCGCAACACCCGGTGGTCCGCCGTCAAGGCCGCGCCCTACCTCCGAGCGTCGCCGCCCCACCGTCCCCGCTCACGGATCCGGCGCCCACTAAGAGCCCGGTCTCGTTGGCGCCCTCGGCTGAGCCGTCGACCTCGGGCTTCACGCGGATGTACCACTCCTGCCCAAACACCATCGTGAACACATCGTCGGGCATGGACAGGAAGAAGCTCGTCTCCGCGATCTGGCTGGCGTGGACCCGCATGGCCTGGCGCTTGGTCCCGATCCACGGGGTGACATCCACTTCCGTCGTCAACCGGCTGGCCGGCTCACCCATGGTCTCCATCCCGTCGGGCGTCCCTTCCGGGGGATTCCAGTCCGAGTTCTCGGCCAGGGCGGCGAAGGAACGGAGGACGTCACGGTTCATGGTCGCCATGTAGACGACCGGCGTGGCCGCCAGCTCCGCGGCCCGCATGCCCACCCGGTGCACCTGCACATGGTCGGGATGGCCATAGCCGCCGTGCTCGTCGTAGATGACCAGCACGTCCGAGGCCTCGTCGGCGAGGATGGCCGCCAGTGCGGCTGCCGCCTCGGTCACATCGGCAGCGGCGAAGCTGCCGGGCTCGTCGTTGGTCGCCTCACCGGCCATGCCCGAATCGTGGTAGTCGAGATAGGTCTGCCGGGCCACCCCCAACAGTCGGCTGGCGGTGGCCAGTTCGGACATCCTGCGCTCCGTCAGGGACTCCCCCGGTCCGAGCAGGCCGTCAGGAATCTCGCCGAGCTCGCCCCGGGTGGCGGTCACCAGGACCACCCGGTGGCCCTGGTCGGCGAGGCTCGCCATGGTGCCACCGGTGGCGATGGCCTCATCGTCGGGATGGGCATGGAAGAAGGTGATCGTGGCCATTGCCGGCACCCTACCGGTGTGGACGGCTGGGCGATTCGATTCCGAAAGGAGCCATCATTCGACGGCGACGGGTGCGACGGCGGCCCGGTCAGCCGAAAGGCAAGCGAGGCGCTTCGGCCAGAGACGGTTGGCCGGCGATGGCCCGTTCGGAATTGCCCCGGCTCCCCTTTGGACCCATCGGCGCGAAGATCCGGTCCGGGCCGAACGAGCGGATCTTCCGATCGCCCGGTCTGCCCCCGACCACCTCGATCGATTCAGTCCCGTTGTGCCGGTTGAGGACGTGGGCCCGGAACTCCCAGTCGGCGCCCCTCATGTGGAGGCCGGCCACGATCACCCGGTCCCCCGCTCGGAGGCCGTTCCACGATGCCGACCGCTCCAGGTGCTGGGAGGCCTCGGCGGCGACCCGCCGCGCCGAGGGACGGCGAGCCCCGCTCACAGCACGAGATCCGGTGGCAATCCGCCTCCGCGCCGTCGGCGAGCAGCACCCAGCGCGCCGGCCATGGCTCAGCGACGCTCCTCGCGCAGCTGGCGGAACCGGTGGAAGAAGAGGGCGGCCACGGCGATGACCACCAGGACGGCGGCAATGTAGCCGGCGTAGCTGAACGCCTTCAGCACGTGATGGTAGGTGCTGCCCAAGCTGTATCCCAGGCTGACCAACGCCGTGCACCAGATGGCGCACCCGATCACCGTGAAGATGAGGAACTTCGCTATGGCCATCTCGCCCAGGCCGGCAGCAAAGGAGACGAACGAGCGGAGCAGCGGGATGAACCGGCCGAACAGGACCACCGGCTCGCCCCGGCGCGCGAACCACGCCTCCGCCCGGTCGAGGTCCTTGTGGGTGAGCAGCACGTACTTTCCCACCCGGTCCACCAGGGGCCGTCCGCCGAAGTACCCGATGAGGTAGCCGGCCACCGATCCCAACACCTCGGCCAGGGTGGCCACCACGATGACCAGAGCCAGATTCAGCGGATGGACGCCGGCCACTTGGCCGCTGGCCAGCACCCCCCCGTAGATGATGGCCACCTCGGCGCCCACCGGGAGTCCCATCGACGAGATGAAGCTCAAAACGAACACCGCCAGGTATCCCCACGTAGCCAGAAAGTGCTCCATAAGCCAACAATGTCTAGTCGGTCCGGACGGGGGAT
This sequence comes from Acidimicrobiales bacterium, assembly GCA_035948045.1. Lineage (GTDB taxonomy): Bacteria > Actinomycetota > Acidimicrobiia > Acidimicrobiales > RAAP-2 > Bog-756. The sequence continues at coordinate 3,571 of DASZJN010000124.1, forward strand.
GGGTGACAGGGAGCCGGGCGGCCGGCTCTCTGGCTCTCGGCTACCGTCCCCATGGTGACCTCGCTCATCCACCAGCACCGTCCGAGACAGGATCGGTGCATCACCCCCGACGGCCTCGGGATCGCCGTCTACGACTTCGGGGGCCGGGGCACCGACATGCTGTTGGTCCACGCCACCGGGTTCTGCGCCGAGGTGCTCAGCCCGCTGGCTGCGAACCTCGGCGACCGCTATCACTGTTGGGGACTGGACCTGCGGGCCCACGGTCAGTCAGACAGGCCCGTCGACGGGGACTTCGCCTGGTCCGGATTCTGCATCGACGTGCTGGCGGCCATCGACCACCTCGGGTTGCGCCGACCGGCCGCCTTCGGCCATTCATGCGGCGGTGCCGCCGTCCTCCTGGCCGAGGAGGCCCGACCGGGGACCTTCTCCACGCTGTACTGCTTCGAACCGGTTGTGTTCCCGGAGGGGCCCGGCGACCTCACCGCCGCCCTGGCCGCCGGCAACCCCCTGTCAGCCGGGGCCCGGCGCCGACGCGAGACGTTCCCGTCGGCAGAAGACGCCTTCCTCAACTTCTCGTCGAAACCGCCGTTCGGCGATCTCGATCCGGATGCACTCCGCTGCTATGTCGAGGCGGGGTTCGAACTGGTTCCCGCCGCGGTCGGCGGGGACGGGCGTTCGATCCGCCTGTTGTGCCGGCGGGAGGACGAGGCCGAGATCTATGCCCAGGGCGCGTCCCACGGCGCCTTCGGCCACCTCAAGGAGATCGCCTGTCAGGTGGCGCTGGCGTGCGGGGAGCGGACCGACGCCTTCGGACCGTCATTCATCCGGGCAGACGCAGCCGAACTCCCCCACGCCTCGGTGGAGGTCATCCCCGGTGTCGGGCATTTCGGGCCCATGCAGCAGCCGACGTTGGTGGCCGCCTCGGTGGTCCGGGCGAGGGACACCCTGGGCGGCACACCCCCGTCGTAGTCTGGGGAGGTGCCTTTCGAATTGCCACGATCGCTCTCGCCCTCCAAGGTCACGTCATTCCGTGACTGCGCCCTGGCCTTCCGCTTCAACTCGATCGAGCACCTTCCTGAGGAGCCGACCATCTGGACGGTGAAGGGAACGCTGGTGCATCGGGTGCTCGAGGGGCTGTTCTGGCGGTATCCGCAGGGGCTGCGCTCGCCCCGGGCTGCCTCGGCCGAACTGGACCTCGCCTGGTCCGAACTGCAGGACGACCCGGAGTACCTCGCCCTGGCCCTCTCCGCCGGCGATGCCGACGTCCTGCGGTCAGAGGCCGAATCCCTGGTCGCCAATTATTTCGCCCTGGAGGATCCCAACGAGATCGCCCCGGTCGGAATCGAGCTCATGCTGGAGGCCCGGGTGGGTGCGATGCGGCTACGAGGGATCCTCGACCGCCTCGATCGGACCCCGGACGGTGAGCTGGTGGTCATCGACTACAAGACGGGACGGGCTCCGTCGGAGGCCTTCGAGCAGTCCAAGCTGATCGGTGTGCACATCTACGCCCTCCTGTGTCAGGAGGTATTGGGCCAGAAGCCCGTGCAGGTCAAGCTGCTCCACCTCAAGGAGCCCATGGTCATCATCGCCGAACCGTCCGACCAGGCGGTGCGCGGGCAGCGGATCAAGACCACGGCCGTATGGTCGGCCATCGAACGGGCGTGCCACGACGAGGACTTCCGACCCCGGACCTCCTCCTTGTGCAACTACTGCCGCTTCCGGGCCTTCTGCCCCGCCTATGGCGGTAACCCGGACGAGGCGTCGGTGGTGTTGGGAGCCACCGTCGGTGGTGCTGCATGACTGAGCTGGGCATCGCTGCGCCCGCAGTTCAGGTCCGGGACGATCCGGACCGGGACGGTCGGGGCCGGGACGATGCAGGCCGGGACGGTCCGGCGGGTGGACCCGGATGGGATGACGAGGCCGGCCGACCGGCAGGGTTCGCCGGCGTGGTGCAGGCCTTCGACGAACGGGTCGACCGCTGGTTCGAGCCGCTCCGGGGGGCGCCGGCGCTCGACGGCCTGGCCAAGCTCATCACCGGCCTCGGCGACCACGGGCTGATGTGGACGGCGACCACGGTCTGGCGGGCCCGACACAGCGGGCCCGAGCGGGCTCGGGCCGTCCGGGCGTTGGCCATCGCCGGCGTCGAATCGAGCATCGTCAACCGCACGCTCAAGTCGGTCGTCGGGCGCTCGCGGCCCGATCGAGCCGGACTGCAGCTGACCCAGGGCGGCATCCCGGTGCGGGAGCCGACGACCAGTAGCTTTCCCAGCGGCCACACCCTGGCGGCATTCTGCGCCGCCACCGTCATGAGCCAGCGCCACGACCGTGCCGGCAATGCACTCTTGTTCTCCAGCGCCGCACTCGTGGGCGTCAGCCGGCTCCATCTACGGGCCCACCATGCCTCGGATGTGCTCGGTGGGGCTGCGATCGGTGCTGCCTTGGGGCTGATCGGGCGCCGCCTGGTCTGACCGGAACCGGCCTCGTGCGGCAACGGCGGCTTCGAACCCCGGCGCCTCGTCGAACGCGGATGGCAGCGCCGAACCCGAGTGGCCCATGGAAGCCCGGACGGCACCGTCGAACCCCACGCGCCGAAAAATCGATCCCACAGGAATGGATCGTCTGTCGACGGGGTTTGACAGCCATGCCACCACGTCAGCCCTTTGCTGTGACCTGGGACTATCGGTGTCCCTTTGCGCGGAACGCCCACGAGCACGTCCTGGACGGCCTCGAGGCTGGTGCCCCGTGGGATGTGACGTTCGTCCCGTTCTTCCTCAATCAAGCCCACGTGCGCGAGGGGGGCACCCCCGCCTGGGAGGATCCGGCGCAACAGCCGGACCTGCTGTCCCTGGCCGCCGGCGTGGTGCTCAGGGACCGGTTTCCGGACCACTTCCTGTCCGTCCATCGCTCGCTGTTCACGGCGCGCCACGACGACGGTGGCGATCTCCGGGATCGTGACGTCGTCCGCAACGCCATTTCCCGGGCCGGCGCCGATGCCGATGCCGTCTTGGCCGAAGTGGACGCGGGCTGGCCCGCCAAGACGATCAGGGACGAGCACGAACGGTACGTGGGCGACCTGGAGGTCTTCGGGGTTCCCACCTTCATCGTCGAGGACAGGGCCGTATTCGTCCGGCTGATGAGCCGCCCCGGGGGCGACGCCGGTGTGGCCCGTGCCACGGTCGATCACGTTCTCGAGCTGATCAGCGGGCACCCGGACCTCAACGAGTTCAAGTACACCCGCGTCACCCGCTAGCTGAGGGCACCCATCACGACGGCATCCCAGGTCCTGGTAGCGCCAGCTGCAGCAGGTCGACTTCGGCGGGCGTCAACGGATCGCCTCGATGATCCGGATGAGTTCGTCATGTCGGTAGCCCTGGCGCCGCGAGAACTGCACGAGATCCCGAGCCCGCGCGATGACAGCGCTTCGAGCCGGGGCCTGTCCCGACACGGTGACGCCACGTCCTCTTCGGAACTCGAGGAGGCTCTCGTCCCGGAGCTGGCGTAGAGCCCGAAGCACTGTGTTGGAGTTGACACCCAACACAGCGGCGAGATCTTTGGCCGGGGGAAGCCGTTCGCCGGGGCGAGCTTCGCCCTCGGCAATGGCGCGCCGGAGCTCGGCGGCCACCTGCTCGAAGAGCAACACCGAACTCTGCGAATCGATCTTGACCGGCAGCATTGTGCTATTCATACTATCACTATGATCTGCAGGCCGGGGCGAGGATGACGTGAAGGTCCTCGAACAACCGGCACCCCAGTGGGCCGCGGACCCTGCTCAAGCGCTCATCAAAGAGGCGCACCACCGCAAACGTCGCCGCCGTCTCCTGATCGTCGCCATCGCCATCGTGGTCGTGGCTCTCGCGCTCGGGGGAGTGGTCCTGGCCCGGGCGGGCCACGGTTCACCGACTCCGGTGGCCAACACCCGAACGGCGGGACCGACGGGACCGGTGGTCGACAAAGCGGCCTTCGCCGGACAGGGCAAGGTGGCCTTCGTCTCCCGGAGCACCCTGTGGGTGGTGGACGGCGCGTACGCGTCCACTGCGCTGCGCCAGATCCGAACGCCGGGCCTCGTGCCCCGCAGTCCCTCGTTCTCCCCTGACGGCAAGTGGCTGGCTTTCGTTGCCTCGAAGGAGACCAGTCAAGAGATCGGTGGCGATGTCGTCTCGACCGTGCTGTCCTCCGGACTGTGGTTGGCGCGATCGGACGGGAGCCACGCCCATCCTCTCCGGGGAGTGGCCATTCAGGCGGCACTCGGCTGGGGTCCCAACTCGGACCTCTTCGCCATCTCGGTGGGCAAGGCCGCTACCGTTCCCTTCGGTGCCGCTACCGGGGTGGAACTCGTGAGCCCGACTGGTGCAGTCCGGCAGCTCGTAGCGAACACCCACGTCACGGGAGCGGTCTGGTCGCCCGACGGCTCGGCCATGGCGCTCTCCACCCAGACCGGGCCATCGGGGCCCGATCCCTGGACCGCCACATTGGCGAGCTACCCGGTGGACGGTGGCCCGTCAACCGTGTGGCAGTCCCTCACTGCGAGCTACATCGTCCCTGCCGGGTGGTGGCCGGCATGGGGCATCGGCTACACGACTGTGGGAAGCGGCGGCGTGCCCGGAGGGGACGCAACTGCCGACGGTTCCCCCCTCTTTGCCGTGGCCCGACCAGAGGCAACGCCGCGACCCCTTGGGAACACGCTCGAGAACGGAAGCGCCGGCCCACCCTCGGCTTCGGTGACCGGGTGGCTCGCCTTCGTGGACGAGACGAACGGTGACGGTGGGGGACGAACGATCTGGCAAGGCAAGCAGGTGGTCGTCTGCTCCCCTGTCACCACCGAGTGCAGCACGGTTCCACACCCGGCGGGCACGGTCACCGTCGATCCGGTCTGGTCGCCGAACGGTGCCGCGCTGGCCTACGCCCAGGGCCCGGTCGGTCCGGGGTGGTATTCCCAACAGGCCGTTGCAACCTGGTACAACGCTCACGAGTTGCGTGTGTTCGACCCTGCGTCGGGATCCACGAGTCGAGCCCCGCAGAATCCAGGTGCAACGGTTCCCCGGTGGTCGAACGACATGAAGAATCTGCTCTACGTGAGCAACAACGGGCTGTGGCTGGGCACCACCACTGCGACGGCACCCGTGGAGATTGCGCAGCCGTTGTTCGGCGGGGCCTGGCCCGCGTTCTACGGGCAGGTCGCCTTCTCGTCGCAGTTCTCCTGGACGTCGAACTCACGGTCAGGCGGAACCTCCGTTGGATGACGACCGCAACCCCTCAGACGCACCCGTCGAGCCCACGGGATACTAACCCTCTACTTGACGGTTAGATCAAGCTGGCCAGGGCCCCCACCGAAGCCTTCATCTGATCGGCCGAGCCAAACGGTGCCGCGCAGAAGTCCGTGACCCCGATGTCGGCCAGTCGTCGGATCTGGGCTGTGACCTCCGCCTCGGTACCGACGATGGCTACGTCGGCCGGTCCCCCGGCCCCTTCCCGGTCGAGCATGGCGCGGTAGGACGGCAACTGCCCGTAGATGGCGAACACCGCGGAGGCCTTCTCCCTCGCCGCCTCCACGTCGTCGGTCACGCAGACCGGAAGTCCCATCCCGATTCGGGGCTCGGGCCGGCCAGCGGCCGCAGCGGCCGCCCCGATGGTCGGTGCGATGTGCGACTCGATGGTGGCCGGGCCCGTCATCCACGTGACGGTTCCCGACGCCAGTTGGCCGGCGATCTTCAGCATCGCGTCACCCAACGCTGCCACCAGCACCGGTGGTGCGGTCGCCGAGATTTGCAACGGTCCGAACGTGGAGGCTCGTAGGGTCTCGCCGGCAAAGGTGACCTGCTCGCCTTCGAGCAGCGGCACCAGGATCGAGAGGTACTCGCGCATGTGCCGGGCGGGTTTCTCGAAGGACTGCCCGAAGACGTGTTCGATGACCACCTGGTGGGACAGTCCGATTCCCAGCGTCAGGCGCCCGCCGGTGGCCGCCTGCGTGGTCAGGGCCTGGCCCGCCAGCATCACCGGGTGGCGCGGGTAGGTCGGGATGACGGCCGTGCCGAAGTCGATGCCGGGCACCTCCCGCCCGATGGCGGCGATGGCCGTGAGCGCGTCATAGCCGAAGATCTGCGAGGCCCACGCCGTCTGCATCCCGGCATCCCGCAGCGACGCGACCTCGCCGATCATCTGATCGAACGGAACCTCGGTGTTGAACATGGCGCCGATGCGCATCGTGACTCCCCCTCCGATCAGCCATTCCGGCCCATTGTGAGACCGTCGTGGTCCACGACCGGCCATGAACGAATTCGATCAACCGTACAGGGCCGCCTGTCGGTTTGCGGGAAATCGACCACGAACGGTCGTCATACGGATGTGACCGGGGGGGCACGGGTCGGGCAGAATGCGGGCATGTCCGTTGCCATCATCATGGGAAGCGCCTCTGACTCGTCGATCATGGACGACGCCGTCCAGACCCTCCGCTCGTTCGGGATCCAAGTGGAGGTGAGGGTGCTCTCGGCCCACCGGACCCCGGACGACACCATCGCGTTTGCCCGCGGGGCCGTCGACGCCGGCATCGAGGTCATCATCGCCGCCGCCGGCGGGGCCGCCCACCTGGCCGGCGTCGTCGCCGCGGCCACCCCGCTGCCGGTGATCGGCGTGCCGATCGCACTGGCCAACCTGGGTGGGCTCGACTCGCTGCTGGCCATGGTCCAGATGCCGAAGGGGATTCCGGTGGCCACCGTGGCGGTCAACGGCGCACGCAATGCCGCCCTCCTGGCGATCAGGATCATGGCCCTGTCCGATCCGCGGCTGGCGGCCGAACTCAAGCGGTTCCACGAGGACCTGGCCGACCAGGTGCGCGACATGGATGTCGAGATCGTGGCCCGCTACCGTCTGGACTGATCCGGCCCGAAGGGGTGGCCACCGAACGGATGTCATCCGGCGGTCCACGGCGGCGCCAGTCCCCTGACGGCCTCCTCGAGCGAGGTTCCAAGCGGGATCACCGCCATCACCGGAATCGTGACCCCGTTGGCCACATAGCGGCCCACATGCGCCCGGCACTCGTCGTAGGACCCGTGCACGACAAGTGCGTCCACGACCGCATCGGGAATGGCAGCCAGCGCGCCCTTCCGATCACCGGCCTGCCACGCCGTCCACATCGGCTCGAGCTCCGGGGACCGCCCCAGCCAGCGGTGGAAGGCGGCGTAGACACCGACGTTCAGGTACGCCGCGATCATCCGCCGACCTACGACCCGAACCGTTTCCGTATCCTCGGAGGGGCAGACGAAGATGCGGGCCGCGATCGGGATGTCCGCGCCGAGCTCCGGCTTGACCGTGGCCACGTCCTCGGCCGACAGCCAGTTGAGGATGACCCCGTCGGCCTCCCGACCGGCCAGCCTCAGCATCCCGGGGCGAAGCGCAGCCAGAAAGATCGGCGGCCGGTGCTCGACGGGGCGACTCAACCGAAATCCCCGAACCGCGAATGTGTCGTACTCAGTGTCCACCTTCTCGCCCGCCAGAGCTGACCGCAGAAAGCGGATGGTGTCCCGTACCCGCTTGTAGGGCTCGTCGAAGGCGAAGCCGTTCCACCGGCTCACGATCACGTCCGACGAGGTTCCGAGCCCCAGGCTGAACCGGCCCGGCGCAGCCTCGGCCAGGGCGGCCACGCTCTGCGCCAGGAGGGCGGGACCCCTGGTGTAGGCGGGAATGATGGCCACCCCGAGCTGCAGCTCGGGCGTCCAGGCCGAGGCCAACGCCAAGGGGGTGAAACCGTCCGAGCCGTCCGTCTCGGCCGACCAGGCATCGGTGTAGCCGAGACGGACCAATTCCTCGTACCACCTGCGATGATCAGCCAGCGGGACCCCGTCGAAGGGGATGGTGATCCCATAACGAGGCCCCGACGACGCATGCTCAGTCTCATCAACCATGGGTAGTTGATACACCCTCCGGGCATAGTGATCCCATGACCACCGATGGACGGGGCCGATCCCAGAGCCTCCAACCCGAGCTTCCCCTTGCCGTCCCCCGGACCGAGCCATCTCCCCGCTCGGAGCAGACGGCGCGTACGCAGCGGACGGCGCGGACGGGACCGGCTCAAGATGCGCCGTCCTCGACCCGCAGCCGGCGCCTCAATGAGCAGACCCGCCGCATCGGCCGACAGGGCGTCGCCGCCGCCCGCGCCCAACTCGAAGGGACGGCGACGGCCACTCGGCAGAACCGCCCAGAGGGTGACCCTCGGCCAGCTGGGCGCGCCGCCTGACGGTCCTTGGCGCTACGGTCAGATGGATGCCGACCGTTGCCGAGCGCCTGGGGTACCCGCCCGATGCCAAGTTGCTCATCCTCAACTGCGCCGACCTCGGGTTCTGCCACGCTTCCTCGGTAGGTGTCTATGACTCCCTCCGCGAAGGAATCGGCACCAGTGCGTCGCTGATCGTCCCCGCCCCATGGGCCCGGGAAGCAGCCTCCCGGTTCCGCGGTGAAGACATCGGCGTTCGCCTGACTCTCAATGCCGAGCACGATCTCTACCGCTGGGGACCGATCACCAACGCCCCGTCACTGTTGGACGGCGACGGGGGGTTCCCGCGCACGGTCAGCGATGTCTGGGACCACGCTGATCTCGACGAGGTCCGTCGGGAGTGCCGGGCCCAGCTCGAGCGGGCGGTCCTGTGGGGTTTCGACATCAGCCACCTCGACGCCCACCTGGACGCCCTGGTGCTGCGGCCCGAATTCTTCGACATCTACCTCGAACTGGCGGTTGATTTCAGCCTGCCGCTCCGGCTGCTCAGCGCCGAGGCCGAGCCGAACGTGGGATTTCCCGTGCGCCAGCTGGCAGCCGAGGAAGGGGTGCTGTTCGCCGATCGCTTTCCCACCCTGCCGGCCATGGAGAGTCGTCAGGCCTTCCTCGACCTGGTGGCCACCCTCGAGCCCGGGCTCACCGAGCTCACCCTCCACCCGGCCATCGACACCCCGGAACTCCGGGCCATCACCACCGACTGGAGGCAACGGGTGGCCGACCACGTGCTGCTGGTGGCCGATCGCGGTCTCGACCGTTTGATCGCCGAGGCGGGCGTCACCCTCATCGGGTACCGACCCCTCCACGACGCCATGCGCCATAGCTGAGCGCGCCTCAGCGGAGCGGGCTCCTGTCGGACACCCTCCTCCTGGCTCCTTTCGGCGAGCCGACGGCGTCGTCATACCGCCCTCCCCCGGTTCACCTTGCCAAGGCCTCCCGGTCCCGAGCCGGTGCACCAGTGGCAGCGCACGGCGTCGGTATCCTGGGGCCAGGGATGGGAGTAGCTGTGGCCGACGGAGAGCAGTCGATGGGGAAGGGTCCCGGCGTGGCCGCGGCATCGGTGTCCCCAGCCGGAGCCCCCATGCCGGCCCTCCGTCTCGAACGACTCCTGCTCCTCGACTCCGCCGGCAACTACCCGGTGACCATCGAGGCCATCACCTTCGCCGACGACGGGATCGGAGTCACCAGATCGCCCGGCGGCCAACCCCGGGTTCTGCCCTGGTCATCGGTCTCGGCCCATGTGGTGGAGCGTTGGCCGGGAGGGACCGTCCCCGAGAAGTGGGTCGAGCCCCAGTACAACGGCGCCGGACCGGCCGAGCAGCAGGCGGCTCAGCCGGCGGTGTCGGCGACCGCTCTGACCGGACCCGGTAGCTCTGGTCGGCCAAGTGGTCCGGCGCGGCCGGGCCGAGCACTTCCCTACGCCGAACCCGGCGCGGTGATCGCCATCCGGACCCCCTTCGGGACCTACCGTTTCCTCCAGCGCGGTGGTGATGCAAACGATCTGTCCCGCCGGATCACCGACTTTGCCGTGCGCCATCAAGGCCTCGTCGGCGTGCCGTCGGTGACCACGGTGGCCAGGCCCCGAAGCGGCGACGACCGGCGCCAGGGGACCCGGTCCACCCCCACCACCTCGCCATGGAGAAGGGCGAAGCCCTACCTGGTGGTAGCCCTGATCGTGTTCATCGGGACGGCGGTCACGCTCATCCTGCTGCAGAGCGCCGGCACCATCCACCTGCCCTACCTCGGCGGGTCGAGCCCCGGGACCGTCCCGCCGTTCAGAACTCCGTGATCTCGGCGATCCGGCGACG
>DASZJN010000125.1:0-8822 GCA_035948045.1 Acidimicrobiales bacterium
ATGGTCGGATCGGCGATCCACGCCGACCCTCTCGGCATCCTGGTGGCGTTCGGCGCCGGCATGCTCTCGTTCCTGTCGCCGTGCGTGCTGCCGCTGGTGCCTGCCTACCTGTCGATGGTGTCGGGGCTCTCGGCCGCGGAGCTGAGTGCGCTGGCCCCGGTCGTGGCGCCGGTCGGAGTGGTCAGTGGGCACGCGGCCGGGCCGCAGCCATCCGCATCCCTCGACCCGTCGGCCTCCAGGGCCGGCAGCGAACCCACGGCGGCCGCCCCCCTCGACCTCCGACGGCAGCAGGGCAGACTGCTCCGGGGGATCCTGGCCTTCATCGGCGGATTCACGGTCATCTTCACCATCCTGGGGGCGTCGGCCTCGGCCATCGGCAGGCTCTTCCTGACCAACCAGCGCTCGCTCGAGACCCTCTCCGGCATCCTCATCATGGTGTTCGGAGGAGTCCTGGTGGCCATGGCCGCCGGGGTGGCCCTGCCCACGGCCCTCACCGGCGAGCGACGCTTCGCGGTCCGTCCCTCCGTGCTCGGGGCCTGGGCCCCACCGGTCATGGGGATGGCGTTCGCCTTTGCCTGGACCCCGTGCATCGGGCCTGTGCTGGGTGGCGTGCTGGCCCTGGCGGCCGGCACCGGAGGCTCGGCCACGGGAGGGATCGCCCTCCTCCTGGCCTACTCGCTCGGGCTCGGCGTCCCGTTCCTCCTCAGCGGTCTGGCCTTCGGGCGGATGACCGATGCCGTGGCCCGCGTGCGCTCCAGGTTGTGGGTGATCAACCTGGTGGGGGGAGCGGTCCTGATGGTCTTCGGGCTGCTGCTGCTGACCGGCAACGTCGATGTCGTCTCCGCCCATGTCTCGAATTGGCTACGTGACCTGCACCTCAGCCGACTGTCGACCAGCTGAGGCGTGCGGGGGCGGACCGCGGGCCCGCGATCGGCGGGCACCCGCCGCGAACGCCCGGCCCTCGCCTGGCTCCCGGACCCCCACCCCCGTAGCATGGAGGGACCGGCTATGGCCCCTGCAGCCCCTCTCCCCCCAGCGCTTTTCCTCCACGACGCCGTCGCGTTGTCCGGACGGTTCCCCCTGCTCGCCGGGGTCGACCTGGAGGTCGCCAACGGAGAAACGGTGCTGGTCGAAGGGCCGAACGGTGCCGGCAAGACCAGTCTCCTGCGGGTGTGCGCCGGCTTGGTCCCCCTGGCCTCGGGCCGGGTGGCGGTGCTGGGCCTCGATCCGGTCCGCCAGCGGAACCAGGTGCGGCGACGGGTCGGGATGCTCTCCCACGCCTCCCATCTCTATGACGACCTGACCGTGCGGGAGAACGTGCGCTTCGCGGTTCGGGCCGCCGGCGCCGGCACCGATCGGATCGGCGACGCCTGCGATCGGCTGGGACTCAGGGGTCGTCTGCTGAAGACCAGCGCCGCCAAACTGTCGGCCGGGCAGCGTCGACGGGTGGCTCTGGCCGTACTGGCCGCCCGGTGGCCCGAGCTGTGGCTGCTCGACGAGCCCCATGCCGGTTTGGACGCCTCGGCCCGGGACACGCTCGACGAGCTGATCCGTGAGGCGGCCTCGGGCGGCGCCACGGTGGTCGTCGCCTCCCACGAGGCTCACCAGGTGGAACCGCTGGCCACCAGGGCGGTCACGGTGGCCGGCGGCAGAGTCGTCTCCCAGCGGGCCATCGTCCGGTCGGCCGGCAAGCCTGCGAAGGACGTCGCCCATGTGGCGTGACGCCGCCCTCGTGGCCGGCAAGGACCTCCGTATCGAGGCCCGGTCCCGGGTGGGGCTGTCGCAGGTGGCGCCGTTCGGCATCGTGGCCCTGGTCCTGTTCGCCTTCGCCCTCGGCCCGGACCGCTCCCTGATGGCCCGGGGGGCGCCCGGGCTGTTCTGGGTGGCTGTCCTGTTCTGCACCGTGCTCGCCATCCAGCGCAGCGTGTCGGTCGAGTCGGCGGATGGGGCGCGGGACGCCCTCCGGCTGTCGGGGATGGATCCGGCCGGCCAGTTCTTGGGCAAGGCCGCCGCGGTGGCGGTCCAGTTGGTCGTGCTCGAGCTCGTGCTGGGCATCGGGGTGGTGCTGTTGTACGGGGCGAAGATCGAGGTGGCCTGGTTGATCGTGGTGTCGTCCCTGCTGGGAACGGTGGGATTGGCGGCCACCGGCACCCTGTACGGGGCACTGTCCGCCGGGCTCCGTGTCCGGGAGACGCTGTTGCCGTTTCTGCTGCTCCCCATCGCCGCTCCGATCCTGTTGGCCGGGACGCGCATCTGGCAGGCGGCCATGGTGGGCGGTGTCCCGGCCGACGGCACCCAGTGGCTCCGGTTGCTGGTGGTGTTCGACGCCGTCTACGTGGCCATCGGCGTCGTTGTGTACGGGCCCATCCAGGAGTCGGCATGAGCCCGAACCTCCCGGTGGGATCCAGCCCGTCGGCTCACGCTCCCCTCACCCAATCGCCTCGGGCCCGATGGACGGTCCGGATCATCGGGATCACCGCCGCCGTGGGCACGGCCCTCACCGTGTGGCTGGGCCTGTGGGTCACGCCCCCTGATGTGAGCCAGGGGGACCTCGTGCGCCTCGTCTACATCCATCCGGGTGTGGCCTGGGTGGCCCTCTATCTGGCCTTCGGCCTGGCCGCGGTGGCCAGCCTCCTCTACCTCTGGCCGCGCACCCGATCGTTGTTCTGGGACCGGCTGGCCGCGGCCGCCGTCGAGGTGGGCGTGGTCTTCAACGTGTGCACGCTGATCTCCGGGTCGATCTGGGGCAAGCCGACCTGGGGAGTGTGGTGGGCGTGGGACGCCCGCCTCACCAGCACGGCCGTGCTGCTCGTGCTGTTCCTCGGGTACCTGGCGCTCCGGCGGGTCCCGGCCGAGCCCGACGTGCGGGCCAAGCGAAGCGCCTATGTCGCACTGTTCGCGGCCGTCGATGTCCCGATCGTGCACTTCTCGGTGCTGTGGTGGAAGACCCTCCACCAGGGAGCAACCGTGCTCAACCCCGACCTCTCACCGACCATCCACGGGTCGATGGCCTGGACCCTCTTGCTCGGCTTCGTGAGCCTCACCCTGGTGTTCGTGTGGATGCTCCTGGTCCGCTACCGGATCGGCGCCCTCGAGGATTGGTTGGGCAGCAGCGAACTGGACGTGGCCCTCGTCGAACGCCAGGCCGAGGGGACACCGGTTGATCGGTCCCGCAGCACGGCCGACTCGTCCGACGGCGAACCGGGGGCCGACGGACGGCCCGACGACGGGGTCGGTGTGGGCCGCCCAGCCGTGCCCGAAGGTGCCCGATGAGCTACGTCGTCGCCGGCTATGTCGTCGTGCTCAGCGTCCTCTTCCTGTACGGGGCCCAGCTTGTGTGGCGACGCGGCCGTCTCATCCGGGCAGCTGAACGGGTCGAGGCATTCTCCGGCGGCGATGACGTACCGAGGTCCACCTCCGGCGGGGGGGAAGGCCCCGGGGCCCTCGGGCCATGACCACCGCGCCTCCCATCCCGTCGTCATCCGACGAAGCGCATGGCGACCCGGGCCGCACTGGACCGACCCGGCCCCCGACCGCCCCCCCGCAAACGGGACCTCGCCGGCTCCGCTACGCGGTGGTGGGCCTGGTGCTGGCCGGCTCGTTCGCCTTCCTGCTGGTCAAAGGTCTCGGCACCGCCCTCAACTTCTACCTCCCCGCCGACCAGGCCCTGCAGCAGAGGGCGAGCCTCGGCGACAAGACCTTCAACCTCGAAGGCGTCGTGCAACCGGGCTCCATCCGCCAGACCCCGAACGGGGTGAACTTCGTGGTCACCGCCGGAACGGCCCGGCTGCAGGTCGAGAACACCGGGAGCCCACCCGAGCTCTTCCAGGTCGATATCCCGGTCATCGCCGTCGGACACTTCAGCGGCACGACGTTCGTCTCCAACCAGATCCTGGTCAAGCACTCCTCGAACTACATCGCTCAGCATCCGGGGCGGGTCACGTCGCCCAACGGGACCAAGCGGTGACCGGCGGCCCGACCTGTAGCCGGTGGGTCGCCGGTCCTCCGCAGTGAACGGGGCCCTCGGCCACACCGGCGTCCTGCTCGGGTTCGTCGCCGCCCTCGCCGGTGTGACGGTCATCGCCGTCGGTCTGGCCCGGGGCCGGTCCTCGACGACGCGCCACGGCCAGGTCTACGCCCCCCTCGTCCTCCTCGGTGGCGTGATCGCCCTGGTCGCCATGGAGCACGCGCTGCTGGCCCACGACTTCTCGCTCAGCTACGTGGCCGCCAACAACAGCCGGGCCACTCCGTGGCTCTACTCCTTCACCGGGTTGTGGTCGGCGCTGGCCGGTTCGATCCTGCTGTGGGGGGTCGTGCTCGGCGGCTACGCCACCGCCATGGTGTGGCGGTTCCGGAGGCGGGCCGGTGAGGACCTGGTGGGTTGGGCCACCCTGGTGGTCTACGTGGTCGCCGCCTTCTTCTTCGGACTCATGCTCGGTCCGGCCGACCCCTTCAAGCACGTGGTCGGAGCCATCCCCCCCAACGGGCCCGGTCCCAACGCCCTGCTCCAGAACAATCCCCTGGTGCTCATCCACCCGCCCATGCTCTACCTGGGCCTGGTCGGGTTCACCCTCCCGTTCGCCTTTGCCGTGGCCTCCCTGATCACCGGACGGCTCGACGAGGACTGGCAGGGGGAGACCCGCCGCTGGACCCTGTTCGCCTGGGCCTTCCTCACCATGGGCATCCTCCTCGGCGCCTGGTGGTCCTATCAGGTGCTGGGCTGGGGTGGCTTCTGGGGCTGGGACCCGGTGGAGAACGCCGCCCTCCTGCCCTGGCTGGTTGGCACCGCCTACCTCCACTCGGTGATGGTCCAACAGCGACGAGGGCTGCTGCGCATCTGGAACCTCTCCCTGGTGGTGGCGGCGTTCAGCCTGACCATCCTCGGGACCTTCCTGACCCGATCCGGCGTCATCCAGTCGGTCCACTCCTTCACCGAGTCGACCATCGGGCCCCTACTGCTGGGCTTCTTCGGGCTCGTGCTGGTCACCGGCGTGGGACTCATCGCCTGGCGCGGGGACCGGCTGCACTCGGTCGGGGGCATCGACTCGCCCATCAGTCGGGAGGGGGCCTTCCTGGCCAACAACCTCCTGTTCGTCGGGTTCGCCTTCGTCGTGCTGCTGGGCACGGTCTTCCCCCTCCTGTACGAGGCGCTCAACGGCGGCACCCAGGTGGGAGTGGGGGCGCCCTACTTCAACCGGTTCTTCGTGCCCGTGGGGTTGGGGCTGCTGTTCTTGATGGCGGTGGCCCCGGCGCTCCCGTGGCGCAAGACCTCCGTGGCGATCCTGCGCGGCCGCCTGGCCATACCGGCGGCCATCGGCGTGGCGGTGGTGGTGGTCTGCACGGCGGCCGGCATCCACGGCATCGAGCCGCTGTTGGCCTTCGGCCTGGGCGGGTTCGCCGCCGCCTCGGCCGGGCGCTCCCTCTTGTTGTCGGTGCGGGGAGCCTACCGGGGGGCGCTGTCGTCCGGTGCCTCGTCCCACCGGGCCATCCTGAGTGGCTGGCGTGGATTCGTGGGGCGTGCCAACGGGG
Organism: Acidimicrobiales bacterium; assembly: GCA_035948045.1. Lineage (GTDB taxonomy): Bacteria > Actinomycetota > Acidimicrobiia > Acidimicrobiales > RAAP-2 > Bog-756. The sequence continues at coordinate 5,530 of DASZJN010000125.1, forward strand.
GCATGGTCGTGCACATCGGGGTGGTCGTGATTGCCGTCGGACTGGCCGCCGCCACCTCGTTCCTCCACCGGACCGAGGTGCACCTCGCACCCGGTCAGACGGCCACCTTTGCCGGCCACACCGTCGAATTCGTGGGCACCCGCGCCGTCACCTCTCCGTCGCACTCGTCCTTCGAGGCCGTCTTGCGGGTCGACGGCCGTGGCACGTTCTCCCCGGCGGTCAGCCAGTTCGGCACGGGGAGCGCAACGGTGGGAACCCCGGCCATCGACTCCAGCTGGCGGGACGATCTCTACCTGACCATCGCCTCCATCCCCGACAAGGGCACCGTGTGGACCTTCGGGGTGGTCGAGCAGCCGTTGGTCATGTGGCTGTGGATCGGTGCCGGACTGGTCGGTGTCGGCTCGGTGCTGTCGGCCATCCCCGGACGGCGTCGGCGTCCCACGGACCCGGTGTCCGCTCCCGTCTCGACCACGGCGCGTCCCGACGTCCCGGACCGCGTCGACGTGGCGGCCGGGTCCGGCCACCGGTCCGGATCCTCGGGAGAAGCGGTTCCGGTGGCAGCTGGTGATCCCTCGTGACGACGCCGGAAGCCGACCACGCGGGTGCACCGACGACGCACACGGCCCGCTGGGTGGCGGTGGGGATCCTGGTCATCGCAGCCGGGCTCATCGCCGTGTTGGCCACGCGGCCTCCGGCCGTCACCGCTGAGGCCCAGAATCCCCTGGTCAACCATCCGGCCCCCACGGTCGAGGGTGTGACGCTCGATGGGACCCATTTCCAACTGCCCCGGGCACCGGGTCACTACGTGGTCATCAACTTCTTCGCCAGTTGGTGCGTGCCCTGTGAGGAGGAGGGTCCCCAGTTGATTGCCTTCCAGTTCGAGCATCATCGGACGGGCAACGCCTCCATGCTCAGTGTGGTCTTCAACGACACCGACAGCGCGGCCCGGTCCTACCAGGCCAGGATCGGGGTGACCTGGCCGACGCTGGCCGACTCCACGGGCAGCCTGGCGTTGGCCTTCGGGGCGCGCGAGAACCCCACATCGTTTGTGATCGCGCCCAACGGTCGCGTCTTGACCGCGATCCTCGGTGGCGTGACCACCTCGGGCCTCGACCGGATCATCGCCAAGGCGGAAGCCAGCGGGTACGGCGTATGACCAGGCGGCGGTTCCCGCTCTGGACGCTGCTCGGCGTGGTGCTGGTGGCAGCGCTCGTCGTCGGGAGTGGCGCCCTCTCCTCGTCACCGCCGACCGCAGCCCAGCGCGCCGCCGCCATCGAGGCAGTGGTCCGCTGCCCGACCTGTGAGGACCTCTCGGTGGCCCAGTCGACCGCGCCGACCGCCGTGGCCGTGCGGGTCGCCGTGGCCCAGCAGATCGCCCAGGGTCGGACCGACGGACAGATCAAGGACTATCTGGTGGCGCGGTACGGCGCATCGATCGTGCTCGATCCTCCTGCCACCGGGTGGTCGCTGCTGATCTGGTTGCTCCCTCTGGCCGGTGGCGCCGTGGCGGTGGCGCTGCTGGTGGCCGTCCTCGTCCGGCGCCGTCGCCTGGGTGGCGGGTACGGGGACGGGGGCGGTGCCGTCGACGGGGGCCGGGGCCCGATGGCGCCGGAGGTGGCCGACGAGCGTCGGCGGTTCCTAACCCGGTCCTTGGCCGACGCCGACGCCGAATACCTGGCCGGCGACCTCTCCGACAAGGACTACCTCGCCCTCCGGCAACGGGACATGGTGCGCCTGGCCGCCCTGCCCGCCCCCTCGGCCGGACCCGCGGGTGTCCCCTCCTCCGCATCTGCACCTGCATCTGCACCTGCCCCGACATCGGCGACGGCATCGGCATCGGCATCGGCGCTGACAGGGCCAATCATCACGGACAACCGGGTCGACCCACCGGTCACCACCGACCCGGCCGCGGAGGGCCCCGAGGTCGGAGACGGCGCCGTAGGCCGGGGCGGGAGACGAAAGCGGAGCAGTTGGTGGTTCCTCGGAGGGGCGGTGGCCGCGTTCGGCGCGGCCCTCATCCTGGCCGTGTCCCTGTTCGCGTCGAGCCGGCAGCCCGGCCAGTCGGCCACCGGGAGCTTCGCCCAGTCGCAACAGCAGCAGATCGAGCAGACCCTGGCCCAGGGGGCGGCGCTCGAGAATCAGGGCCAACTCGGCCAGGCCGCTCGGCTCTACCAGTCCGTGCTCGATCAGCACCCGGGCAACGAGGTGGCGCTGGCCCAACTCGGCTGGCTCGAGTACCTGATCGGCCAGTCCGGCAAGAGCGGCTCGTTGCTCAGCGACGCCCGGGTCAAGTTGGATCGGGCCGCGCAACTCGATCCGCACGATTACGCCGTGCGCCTGTATCTCGGGACCATCCTGTTGCAACAGGATGGCAATGCCGCCGGCTCCGTCGAGCAGTACCGTCAGTTCCTCGGCGACAACCCCCCGGCCATTGTGGTGGGCCAGGCCGCGGCCGTGATCCGGCAGGCGTACCAGAAGGCCGGCCTTCCCGTTCCGCCTCAGGTGGCCGCGGGCTGATCCCGGCATCGAGGTGGTCGGCCTCGTCCGTCCTCAGCAGAGCGGGAGGACGCAGCTCCCAGGGCCGATGTCGATCAACCGGGGGATCAGGGCCGCCGTCCTCAAGGGACCAGAACCGCCTTGCCCGCGATCGAACGATCGATCAGGCCCGACATCACCGCGGCCGCATCCTCGAGCGGATAGGCGGTCGGCACTGTCGGGTGCAGCCGCCCCGACCCGACCAGTTCCATGAGCTCGCCGATGAGTGCGCGGTTGCCCATCGGGTCCTTGAACGCCCAGCCGCCCCAGTCGACGCCCACCACCGTCCGGTTGTTGAGCAGCACCTGGTTCAGAGGGATCGAGGCAATGGGTCCCGAGGCGAAGCCGATGACGCAGAACCGACCCAGGTGTCTGGTGGCCCGGAGGCCGGCCTCACTGTGGCGTCCGCCCACCGAGTCGATGACGACGTCCACGCCGCCGCCCGAGATCTCCCGGGCCCGCACTTTCATATCCTCGTGCTCGTAGTCGATGGTGGCCTCGGCACCCATGGCCGACGCCGCCTCCAGCTTCTCCGGGCTCGACGCCGCCGCGATGACCCGTCCGCCCAGGGCGGTGGCCACGTCGGTGGCCGCCAGGCCGACGCCACCCCCGGCCCCCAGCACCAGCACCCACTCGCCCGACGCGAGGGTGGTCCGCCTGGTCAGGGTGAACAGGACGGTGCAGTAGCTCTGGATGAGCGCGGCGGCCTGGTCGAAGCTGATGTTGTCCGGCATCGGCACCAGCGAGAGCGCAGGGAC
>DASZJN010000126.1:0-2709 GCA_035948045.1 Acidimicrobiales bacterium
CCCGGTCAGGTTCTGATCGCTGCCCCACCCCTGCTGGCCCCCCTGCACCAGTGCCCAGATCAGGACACCCACGCCCCCCGAGACCAGGACCAGGGCGGGGATGTCGAGCCGTGCCCGCGGCCCCCAGCTCTCCTCCAGACGCAGGCGGGCCCCGAAGGCGGCCACGACCCCGATCGGCACGTTCACCCAGAAGATCCAGTGCCAGTTCAGTCCCTGGGTGATCGCGCCCCCGATCAGCGGGCCACTGGCCACGGCCAGTCCGGCGATCCCACCCCAGATCCCGACCACCGCACCCCGCCGCTCCGGTGGGAATGCGGTGGTAAGCAGGGTGAGCCCGAGAGGCATGACGATGGCCGCGCCCATGCCCTGGACGGCGCGACAAGCGACGAGCACCTCCGCGTTGGGCGCCAGTGCACAGGCGGCCGACGCCATCGTGAAGAGGGCGAGACCCAGGACGTAGACGCGTCGCCGGCCCAGCCGGTCCCCCAGGGCGGCAGCTGTGAGGATCCCGGCCCCGAAGACGATGGTGTAGGCGCTGATGGTCCACTGGAGGGTCCCGATGCCACCGCCGAGGCTCCGGTGGATGGACGGCAGGGCCGTGACCACCACCAGGGCATCGAGCGTCACCATGAAGTACGCCACCGACGTCAACAACACCGTGAGCACCTGGCCTGAAGGACCGGACACCGCCCCTCCCGCTCGGGGGACTGCTCGTCCGTTCTGACTGTTCATTCTCGTTCTCCGTTCTGTGTTCCGTGGGTGAGAAGGGTCTGGGCCCCGATGGGGTGACGTCGCCCCGGTCGAGGTCAGGCCTGGGTCTCCAGCCGTCCGTCCCGGTACACCTCGGTGAGCACGCCCACCTCGACACCTCCGCCTTCACCGAGGGCGGGGCATCCCTTGGCCATGGCGACGGCCTCATCCAGATGGTCGGCGGTGAGGAGCGAGTAACCACCGAGGCGAACGGAGCCGGTCCCCGTGATCCCCAGCGCACTCGACTCGAAGACGGGATTGCCCGGGTCCACCAGGTTGGCGCCCAAGCTTTCGAAGAACGTGCGCCAAGCCTCCACGGCTTGAGGCCGCCCCGGCTGGTAGTCCACGGGCATGCAGTACGAGTACAGAAACTTCTTCATGGTCCACTCCTCTCGGTGGCCGGACCGGTGCCGGCGCCATCCGTCAGTGGTACAGACACCGGACAGGGGAGAGACTGGGCGGCGCTGAGCGCCCAATTTCCGATGGGCGCGGTGTCTGTACAGGTGAGCGCAACGCGGATCGCGAGAGGAAGAGGTGTTACGAGGATGGAGCGGTGGTAGCCGACCTGATCGCCCGGGCCCGGGCCGGAGACGACGAGGCCTTCGGCCTGCTCGTCGACCCCTTCCGCCGCGAGTTGCAGGTGCACTGCTACCGGATCCTCGGTTCAGTTCAGGACGCCGAGGACGCCCTGCAGGAGACCCTGGTGGCGGCCTGGCGGGGACTCGAAGGATTCGAGGGACGGGCCTCGATGCGGACCTGGCTGTACCGCATCGCCACCAGCCGCTGCCTCAACGCACTGCGGAGTGCCGCTCGGCGCCCGAGGACGGAGCCTCCGGTGTTCGCCGTTGAGCCACCCGAGCCCACGCGGCTGGGCGAGGTGGTCTGGCTCGAGCCCTACCCGGACTCCTACCTGGACGGGATCAGCGACGACGAGCCCGGCCCGGAGGCTCGGTTCGACTCGCGGGAAGCCATCTCGCTGGCCTTCGTGACGGCATTGCAACTGCTCCCGCCCCGGCAACGCGCTGTCCTGGTGTTGCGCGATGTCCTCGGGTTCCATGCCGATCAAGTGGCACAGATGGTCGAGTCGACGGAGGAATCGGTGACCAGCGCGCTCAAGAGGGCCCGGGCCAACCTGCAGCGCAGGGTTTCGGCATCCGGGGAGCACGATGCACCACCGACGCCCGGCTCTTCTGTCGAACGGGACATCGTCGATCGCCTCACCACGGCCTACGAGATCGGCGACCTGGACGGTCTGGTCGCCCTCCTCACCGACGACGTCCTGATTACCATGCCCCCGGTTCCGCTCGAGTACCAGGGACGCGACCTGGCGGCCCGGTTCTTCGGCACGGTGGCCTTCCGAGAAGGTCGCACCTTCAAACTGGTGGCCACCCGGGCCAACGGCCAGCCGGCGTTCGGCATCTACCTCCGCGATCCGCTGGCCGACGTCCTGCACGCCAACGGGCTGCTGGTGATCACGCTGGCCGGCGACCAGATCCGAACCATGACCCGGTTCGACAACAGCGTGCTCCCCCGCTTCGGGCTCCCCCGGACCCTGCCTGGCTAGGCAACGCCTCGGGCGATGGCGTCTTCGTATTCCTGGTGACACCGGTTCATGGCGTCGCCGGCGGTCCTGACGCCTCGAGGACGGACTTGAGGCGCGCCAGGTCCTGGCGATTCGCCCGTCTCATGGCGAGGCCAAGGAATGGCGCCAGCAGTCGGGAGAAGCCGGAGGCCCGGCCGCGATTGCGGAGCGTCATGGTCGTGCCATCGCCGGAGTCCCTCCATTGGTAGGTCGTCTCCATCGGGAACGGTCCGTCCACGGTGCTCATGACGAATCGTTCGCCTGGCTCGATGGCGGTCACCTCATAGGTGTAGGCGAGACGGCGGCCGAGGAACTGGGCGATGAACGCAATCCTCGATCCCACTGCGGCCGGTCGTTCCGTCTTCCACTCCACCGAC
>DASZJN010000127.1:0-7605 GCA_035948045.1 Acidimicrobiales bacterium
GGCACGGCCAGATCGGCCTCGGCCACGTGGGGGCTGTCGGCGTCGGCGTCCGAGTACACCGCCACCGTGGCGATGCCCATGGCTCGGGCGGTCCGCATGATCCGCCGGGCGATCTCGCCGCGGTTGGCCACCAACAGCGTGCGGATGCCAGTGGACGTGGGGCCGGGAGTGCTCATCGATCGGTCACCCTCCTCACATCCGGTAGACGCCGTAGCCGCGGGTGCCGGCGATGGATTGGTTGTCGATGACGGACAGGCACATGCCGAGCACGGTGCGGGTGTCCCGCGGGTCGATGATGCCGTCGTCGTAGAGGCGGGCCGTGAGGAACAGCGGAAGCGACTCCGCCTCGATCTGGGACTCGACCAGCTCCCGCATGGCCGCATCGGCGTCCTCGTCGAAGGGCACACCCTTGGCCGCGGCCGACTGGCGGCTGACGATCGAGAGCACCCCGGCCAGCTGGGCCGGGCCCATCACCGCCGAGCGGGCATTGGGCCAGGCGAAGAGGAAGCGCGGGTCGTAGGCCCGGCCGCACATGCCGTAGTTGCCGGCCCCGTAGGAGGCGCCGATGTTGACGGTGAGATGGGGGACCGACGAATTGGAGACGGCGTTGATCATCATGGCCCCGTGCTTGATGATCCCGGCCTGCTCGTACTCCTTGCCGACCATGTACCCGGTGGTGTTCTGGAGGAAGACCAGGGGAACGTCGATCTGGTTGGCCAGCTGGATGAACTGGGTCGCCTTGTGTGCCTCTTCGGAGAAGAGCACGCCGCGGTGGTTGGCCAGGACGCCGACCGGATAGCCGTGGATGGAGGCCCACCCGGTCACCAGGCTGGAGCCGTAGAGGGGTTTGAATTCGTCGAAGCGGGAGCCGTCCACCACCCTTGCCAGCACCTCGCGGGGGTCGAAGGGGACCTTGGGATCGGCCGAGGCGATGCCCAACAGCTCGCCGGGGTCGTGGACCGGCTCGTCCGGCACCTGGCTGGGGCCCGGACCGTGCTTGCGCCAGTTCAGCCGGCTCACGATCTGGCGACCCAGCCGGATGGCGTCGAACTCGTCGGTGGCCAGGTAGTCGGCCAGACCGGAGACGCGGGCATGCATGGAGGCCCCTCCGAGCTCCTCGTCGGTCGACTCCTCGCCGGTGGCCATCTTGACCAGGGGCGGACCCCCGAGGAAGACCTTGGAGCGCTGCTCGATCATCACGATGTAGTCGCTCATGCCGGGGACGTAGGCCCCGCCGGCGGTGGAGTTGCCGAACACCAGGGCCACGGTGGGAATGGCGGCGGCAGAACTGCGGGTGAGATCCCTGAAGGCCCGGCCTCCGGGAATGAACAGCTCAGCCTGGGCGGGCAGGTCGGCGCCACCGGACTCGACCAGGTTGACCACCGGTAGGCGATTCTGCAGGGCGATGTCCGAGGCGCGCGCGCCCTTGCGGAAGGAGTAGGGGTTCATCGCCCCACCCCGGACCGTGGGGTCATGGGCGGAGATGAGGCACTCGACCCCCTCGACGACCCCGATGCCGACGATCGACGACGCCCCGACGCGGTATTCGGTGCCCCATGCGGCCAGCGCGGCCAGTTCGAGGAAGGCCGAGTCCCGGTCGAGGAGGAGCTCGATCCGCTCACGGGCCAGGAGCTTGCCCCGCTCCTTGTGCCGGGCCACGTACTGGTCGCCGCCCCCGGCCCGGGCCGCCTGCAGCTGCTCGTCCACCGTGGCCAGGGCCTCTTCGAGGGCGCGTTGGTTGGCCCGGAAGGTGTCCGAGTTCGGGTCGATGGTGGTGGTGAGGACGGGCATTGTGGCGGTGGAAGCCGTGAAATTCGTGTGCGGCGATTTGGGGGTCAGGGGCGGGGTCGCATTGGTCCCGCCGACGTGGGAAGAATAGGCCCCATGATCCAAGCACCGCGTCACGAGGTGAGCCGGCTGCCGGGTGTGAGTATCCGGAGGGTGGCCTGATGGTGATCCGCACCTATCCCCAGGGCCCCTCCGACGACCTCGACCGGGATGAGGAACCCGCTCGACCGGACGGCCCGTACCCTGGGCGGCAGCTCACCGCCGTGGTGCTGGCGGCGGGAGAGGGCACCCGGATGCGCTCCGCCCGCCCGAAGCCCCTGCACCGGTTGTGCGGTAGGCCGATGGTCCTCCACGTGCTCGACGCCCTGGCCCAGCTGTCGGTGGCCCGGGTGGTCGTGGTCGTGGGTCACCGGGCCGAGTGGGTGACCAAGACGCTGGTCGAGCACGCGCCCCCGGGCATGTCCATCGAGTTCGTCGAGCAGGTCGAGCAGCGGGGGACCGGTGATGCCATGTCGGTGGCGCTGACCGGGCTACCCGACGACGTCGGTGATGACGAGGGGGACGTTGTGGTGCTCCCGGGTGACACCCCCCTCCTGCGGCCGGCCACGCTGGCCGGACTGGTGCGTGCCCACCGCGCCTCGGGCGCCGCCTCGACGCTCTTGACCGCCATGCTGGACGACCCCACTGGGTACGGCCGGGTGGTGCGGGGGAGGGACGATTCGGTGGCCAGGGTGGTCGAGCACGGCGACGCCACCGACGAGGAGCTCGAGGTGCATGAGATCAACACCTCGATCTACTGCTTCCGTCGCAGCGTCCTGGCCCCGTCGCTGCGCCGGTTGAGCCCGGCCAACGCTCAGGGCGAGTACTACCTCACCGACGTGGTCGGCGTCCTCTATGAGGCGGGTCACAAGGTGGGCTCGGTGGTGGTGGGGGACACCATGGAGGTGGCCGGCGTGAACGACCGGGCCCAGCTGGCGGTGGCCGAGGCCGAGTTGCGCGACCGCATCAACGAGCGGTGGATGCGCAGGGGAGTGACCATGTGGGACCCGGAGACGGCGTACATCGATGTGGACGTGGTGGTGGAGCCGGATGTGGTGCTGCTGCCCGGGGTCATCCTCCAGGGCTCGTGTGTGATCGGCTCGCACGCGGAAATCGGGCCCGATGCCCACCTGGTGGACACCGTGGTGGGAGAGGGCGCCCGGGTGGCATCGAGCGTGTGCCGGCGATCGTCCATCGGAGCCGACGCCCGGGTCGGACCCTTTGCCGTCCTGGACGAGGGCACCGAAGTGCCCGCCGGAGCGGTGGTGGGTGCTCCCTTTGGAAATCCGACGGGTTCGGGTCCCCTGGGATCCGAGGGCGGGGCGCGGTAGCGTCATCGGCATGGAGTTCACGCCGCGCCGCCGTCTCGAGTTGGTGTCCGGACGGTCGCACCCCGAGTTGGCTCGGGACGTCGCCGACCAGTTGGGTGTGGTTCTGGGCGAGGCCAATCTCCGCGAGTTCGCCAACGGCGAGATCCACTGTCGCTTCGACTCGTCGATCCGGGGCAGCGACGTCTTCATCATCCAGACCCACTGCGGACCCGTCAACGACTCGTTGATGGAGCACCTGATCATGATCGATGCAGCCAAGCGGGCGTCAGCCAAGCGGATCACCGCGGTCTGCCCCTACTACGGGTACTCACGCCAGGACCGCAAGGCAACCGGGCGTGAGCCGATCACGGCCAAGCTGGTGGCCGACATGCTGTCGGTGGCGGGGGCGGACCGGGTGGTCAGCGTCGATCTCCACTCGGGACAGATCCAGGGCTTCTTCAATGTCCCCTTCGATCATCTGACGGCAGCACCGGTGCTAGTCGACTACCTTCGCCGACAGCGAAGGGACGACCTGGTGGTGGTGGCTCCTGATGCGGGGCGGGTCAAGGTTGCGGAGCGGTTCAGCCAGCACCTGACGGCGGATCTGGCCGTGGTCCACAAGCGCCGGTTGCGGGGTGTGGCCAATCAGGTGGAGGCCCTTCACGTCGTGGGCGACGTCGACGGGCGCCAGTGCGTGCTCATCGACGACATGATCGACACGGCGGGGACCATCGTGGCCGCCGCCGATCTTCTGGCCGATCGCGGTGCCTCCGAAGTGTGGTGCATGGCCACCCATGCGGTGCTCTCCGATCCGGCCGTCGACCGGTTGAAGAACTCAGCGCTGACCAAGGTGGTCGTGACCAATACCCTGCCCATCCCTCAGGACCGCCGGTTCGACAAGCTGGAGGTGCTGTCGGTGGCCAAACTCATCTCGGATGCGATCGATGCCGTGTTCGAGGACTCCTCGGTGTCGGAGATCTTCGGCGGGGAGAACCTGGCCTGAACGAACTCGGCGTGGCTGGAATGGGGCTCGGCACGCGGCCTCTTGTTTGGTCGAGTGGCGGCTCGATCGTTTCGTAGCAGAGGCCGCAGATTGGGTTTTCCTCGCCCGCATTCGCGCTGTCAGTAGTATCGAAAGCCAAACCAACCACGCAGAGTGCTTCGGCTTGTCCGCCCCTGTTCTTCGCAGGTAGAGGAATGCAACACTCGCTGCCATGGTCGTTGAAGCTGCGGCTGCTGAGCATTCTCACTCGAGCGCTTTTCGCCGGATGGACGAGGTTCATTTCAGCTCACGGATCGTTGGTATTGCGCAGTGACCGGTCTGCGCAAGACCCAGTGGATTGTGGCTGCGGTGCTGGTGGCGGCCACGCTAGTCGCCTCACCCGCATCTACACAGGCCGACTCAGTCCGTGGTGCACCCACAAATGTGAATGCCCCGGCACGGATCATTGATCCGACGGTCACTCGAGCTGATCCGAGCATTACCTGGGATGCCCAGTCACGGGTCTATCGGATGTATACCACTCAGAATCTGGCCGGCCATGTTCCCGAGTGGGAATCAGCCAATGTGACCGGCCCTTGGCAATTTGTCGGTGATGCGCTCCCTGCGCTCCCGTCCTGGCACGGGGGTGATTTCACCACGTGGGCACCGGAGGTCCAGGAGGTCAATCACGTCTGGACCCTATGGGGAAGCACCATGGCCGTTGGCGGGGCCTACTGCCTCTATCGGGCGACGGCTCGATCGGCCGCCGGTCCTTTTGTCAATGACCCTCGCCGGGTTCCCTGTGAAGAGGCTGTCGGCGGCGACATCGATCCGTCGATGGTCAGGGTTGGCAGTCAGTGGTGGCTTCTCGACAAGACCAACGCCAATGCGGTCGCCAAGCCCTCGACGATCAATTCCCAGGAGATCGGTCCTGACGGGATGCCTTCCGGGCCGAGGTACACCCTCTTGACGTCCGACCTGCCCTGGGAGAACGGGCTGGTCGAAGCACCGAATCTGGTCAGCAATCCCGCCACGAATCAGTGGTGGCTCGTGTTCTCAGCGGGAAACTACGACACGGCTACCAACCCCACGTATCGAATCTCTGCCGCACCTTGCGACGGGCCCAGTGGGCCCTGCCAGGAGAGTCGGATCCGGTATCTCGTGGTCGGGAACGCCCAAGGCGTCACGCCAGGTGAACAGACTGCCTTCGTGGGCGCCGACGGGCAGCGGTGGATCTCGTACAACCCCGCAGGTTTCTGGGCTGATCCCGTTCACCGTCCGGCGGCCCTGGTCGGCCTCGACTTCGACATCAACGGAGTGCCGTACGTGTTCACCCCCGGCTGACGCGGACTCGTATCCAATGACCGTCGTCTCCGCTGAACCCCGCGCCATCGTCCGGGCCGCCCCTGTGGCCCGCCCGACCGTGGCTCGTCTATCATGGTGGGCCGTCAGCAGCAGCCCTCCGTGATTGGTCCAGATCGACTCGGACGGCCCTGCCCTCGTCTCAGCATCTCTTGAGGAGTGCCCGCATGCCCGAAGTCACCCTTGCCGCCGAATCTGGCCGCCAGACCGGTTCGAGTTCGACTCGCCGTCTGCGCTCCCAGGGGAAGATCCCCGGAGTGGTCTACGGCCACGGATCCGAGCCCATCCCCGTGGCCGTCGGCGCCCGTGAGTTCCAGATCGCCCTGTCCGGGGAGGCCGGCCTCAACACCCTGCTCTCGCTCGAGGTCGACAAGAAGAACTTTCTCACGCTGGCTCGGGACATCCAGCATCACCCGTTCCGGAACGTGGTCACCCACGTCGACTTCCAGATCGTGCGGCGAGACGAGGTCATCTCGGCCGAGATCCCCATCAACCTCGTTGGTGAGCCGATCGAGGTGCAGCACGGTGACGGCATCGTCGACCAGCAACTCTTCGCCCTGGCCATCAAGGCCAAGCCGGCGGACATCCCGCCATCGGTGGACATCGACATCTCCGGCCTGACCATCGGCGCCTCGCTTCACGTCTCGGACATCACGGTCCCGAGGGGCGTCGAGCTCGAGACCGATCCGGCCGCCACCGTTGTCGCCGGTCAACCCCCGCGGGTGCAGGCCACCGCGGAGGAGGAAGCCGAAGCGGCCGGTGTCACCGTCGAAGCCACCGAGGAGGCTCCGTCGGAATCCGCTGGCGAGGCCGAGCCCGCAGAGGGGTAGGCACTGCTCCGCGGCCGGCGGCAAACGCCTGCCCCCCGGGCGGGAACTGCTGTCGACTTCCTCGTCGTCGGGTTGGGCAATCCAGGCACCGAGTTCGTCGGCACCCGCCACAACGCCGGTGCCGAGGTGGTGCGGGCGCTGGCCGAACGCCATCAGGGTCGGCTCAAGGCGGAGAAGGGACTCCGGTCGCAGGTGTGCGCCGTCCGGATCGGCGACCATCCGACGCTGCTGGCCGTCCCGCAGACCTTCATGAACGAGTCCGGTCAGGCGGTCGCCCCGCTGGTCCGTCGCGCCGGTATCGACCGACCCAGCCAACCTGAGCCGTCCAAGCCGGCGAGCCCCTCACCCCCCGGTCTGGCGAACCACCTGATCATCGTGCACGACGAGCTCGACCTCCCGTCGGGCCGGGTCAGAGTGAAATCGGGCGGTGGCAATGCCGGCAACAACGGCCTCAGGTCCATCGAGAGCCATCTGCACACCCGCGACTACCTGCGCGTCCGGGTCGGCATCGGCAAGCCTCCCGGTCGCCAGGAGGGAGCCGATCATGTATTGAGGCGCCCGGGCGCGGCCGAGCGGACCCTCCTGGCGGTGGCCATCCAGCAGGCGGCCGATGCGGTGGAGGCGATCATTGCCGATGGCCTCGAGGCGGCGATGAATCGCATCAATGCCACCAGCTGAGTTCGTACCCCAGCGAGCCTCGATGATTCGCTCGCTCCCGGTACCCTGACCTCGTGAGCCTCCGCTCGCTTCCCCCTCTGATCCGCGACGAACCCGCCATGGCGCGGGTGATCGGCGCGCCGACCGCCACCCTGGCCGTCGCCACCCCGGCCCAGGCCTTCGTGCTGGCCGGACTGGTCCGACTGGGCCGCCGCCGACCGGTGCTGGTGGTCACGCCGACCGGGGCCGCCGCCGACCGTCTGGCCCACGATCTGGCGGCATTCACCGGCTCAGGCCCGACGGCGACGGCACCCGGGCCCGATGAAGGTGGGGGTGACGTCCGGATCTTCCCGGCGTGGGAGACCTTGCCCTTCGAGCGGGTCAGCCCGGATGTGTCGACCATGGGGCGCCGGCTCCGACTGCTCTGGCACCTGGGCGGGCGACCGGATACCGACGACGCCTGGCGCCCCACCATCGTGGTGGCACCGATCAAGGCAGTGCTGCAGCGCCTCGGGCCCTGGCGGACCGCGGCCCGGCCCATCCGGGTGGCCAAGGGGGATCGACTGGACGTCGATGACCTGGTGGGCCGGTTGGTGGCCATGGGGTATCGGCGCGAATCGATCGTGGAGCACCGCGG
>DASZJN010000128.1:0-1942 GCA_035948045.1 Acidimicrobiales bacterium
AGCCGGCCAAGAGGCAGGCGTCCCCCCGCACCGCGGCTCCGGGCCCGGGGAGCAGCTCCGGCACCCGGAGGGTGAGGGGCTGGCTGGCCCGCGGCGCCCACTCCTTCAGATAGGCCATCTGGACACCCGTGGTCGAGTCGACCCGGTCGGCGGCCTCCAGCAGGCTGGTCAGCAGCACCGGCCAGAGGTGCGTGCCGGCGAAATCGCGTTCGATGACGTCGCGGACCGCATCGATGCGGGCGCCGTTCTCAGGACGAAAGTACCGGGACGCCTCACAGAAGGTGGCCGTAACGTAGCCGGGCCGACCCACCACGGCGTTGAGCTGGTCGACGGCGTCGACCAGCTCTACGGCCAACCCCTGGACGGCTTCGGGATCGGTGGCCACGTAGCAGCGAGCCAACACGTGGGCGAAGCGGGCGCTGTCCACGGCCGTGACCATGATGCCCAGTCGCTTCCAGGCCTGGGCCACCCGCGTGGTCCCGCAGAACAGGTCGAGCCCGGTACGGGCGCCGGACGCCTCGGCCAGGACGGTGAGCGCCGGCACCAGGCGACGCTTGGACCCCAGGTACTTGATCACCAGGAGATCACCGGCGGCTGAACCGTCGGAACCACCAGTTGGGGTCGCGGGCATGGGCATGGAAGTGGTCGGGGATCTGGCGCATCACGCGGTCGAAGGACCAGCCGCCCGTGCCGAGCTGTGCATCGGCGACCACGCCCAGATGGCTCAGCATGTGCTCAACCTCGGCCTCCGGCGGCTCTTGGCCGTGACGCTTCCACACCACCATGGGCACGTCGCACACCTCGCACGCGGCCACCCAGCAGATGTCGTCCTCGTGGAACCATTCGGTGAGGCGGGCGGCCTCGCACAGCTCGCACCCGGCGACCGGGTCGCTCACAGCGTGTAGAGGTTGACGGTGGTCCCCGGGGGCACCGACGTCCCCGGGGCCGGGTCGGTCGAGAGCACCTTGTTCGAATCCTTCGGGCCGTAGGGACCGGCGACCTGGAGGCCCAGCCCCTGCAGCGTGCTGGTGGCCTTGTCGAATGACTCCCCGATCACCGAATCGGGAATGGTCACCGGCTGGGGCCCGAGCGAGATGTTCACCGTCACCTTGGAGCCGAAGGGCTGAGGACCGGCAGCCGGATCGGGCGTGGTGCTGATCACCTGCCCGGGGGGGACGGTGGGGCTGTAGGCCTGGTTCTGCGCCGGGACGAACCCGACGGCAGCCAGGGCGGCCGAGGCGGTGGCGTAGGTGGAACCGCTTCCGTTGACCGTCGGGACGGTGACGGGGGCATGGCCCAGGGAGGTGATGATGGTGACGCTCGAGCCGTAGGGAGCGGTGCCGGTGGGCGAGGTGCCAAGGACAGCGCCGGCCACCACCGTCGAGCTGTACTGGGCGGCCGACGCCGGGCATACCCCGACCAGATGGACCGCCTGCAGGGCCTGGATGGCGTCGTTGCAACTCGAGAAGGTGCTCAGGTTGGGGATGGCCACCGGTGGGGGGCCGGCAGAGACCACTACGCCGATGGTGGATCCCTCTTTGGCGCTGACCGTGTTGCCGCCGGCCCGAGGAGTCGGCTGTTGACTCAAGATGAGGCCAGGGCCGAGGGTGATGCTGAAGGCCTGGCCGGTCTGGTGGACCCTGAAGTGATCCGCCCGGACCGATTGGTCGGCCTGAGCGAGCGACTTGCCCACCAGGAGCGGGATCGGATGGCTGGGCGTGAAGATCTTGCTCTTGGTGGCGAACACCGTTCCGGCCGCGACCAGTGCACCGGCCAGCACCGCCACGGCGAGGACCCAGGGCCACCGCCGCCGGGCCGAAGCCGGTTGGTCCTCCGGCTCCTCTTTGGGTGCGGTCTTCTTGTCTTTTGGTGCTGCCTTCTTGGCTTCCTTGGCTGACGTGACCAGCGTGGGCACGCCGAGCTCGGTGAGGTCGGGCCCATC
>DASZJN010000129.1:0-1569 GCA_035948045.1 Acidimicrobiales bacterium
CGCGACCGGTCGGCGATCCGAGGAGCACCGCCAGGTTACCCACGCCCGAGGCCTGCCCGAGCACCAACCGGTCGGTGGGCAGTACGCCCAGGCACAGCACGTTGACGAGGGGATTCTGGGCGTAGCAGTCGTTGAAGGTCAGTTCGCCGCCCACCGTGGGGACCCCCACCGAGTTCCCGTACCCGGAGATGCCGGCCACCACGCCCTCGATCAACCACTGCTGGCGGGCCTCGGCCGGGTCCCCGAAGAACAACGGGTCCATCACCGCGATGGGGCGCGCCCCCATGGTGAAGATGTCCCGCAGGATCCCCCCGACGCCCGTGGCCGCCCCCTGGTAGGGCTCGATGGCCGAGGGGTGGTTGTGACTCTCGATGCGAATGGCCACGGCGATACCGTCACCAGCGTCGATGACCCCGGCGTTCTCCCCTGGGCCCACCAGCACATGGGGAGCCTCGGTGGGGAGCCGCTTCAGGTGGACCCGCGACGACTTGTAGGAGCAGTGCTCGCTCCACATCACTGCGAACAGGGCGAGCTCGAGTCGGTTAGGGGCGCGGCGCAGGATGGCCTCGACCTCGTCGCGCTCACCGTCGGTGAGGCCCAGGGCCCGGTGCAGCGGCACACCGCCTTCCACCATCGGGTCGCTTCCCGATCCGGTCATCGCGCTCGGCACCTGTTCTCCGCGTCCACCGGCTCGAGCGTACCCGGCCCGGGTTTGCGGCTCGCCGCCATCGGTGCCGACAGACCGCATATGGACAGCTCCGGGAGCGCAGTCATTGCGCCCCAACGGCGACGGGCGAGCGGGGTGACCCCGGACGTGGCGCCGGAGTCCCAGTTGGCGGGCCGCTGCCCGACCCACTGGACCACGCCGAACGGTCGACCGGGCCCCAATGGGCACCGGAGACCCCGGAGTTCGCACCCAATCGCAGTCGGCGTCGGCGCCTCCATGAGGGCAATGGACATTCCCGTTCTGCCCGTAATCCGAAACGTCGGGACCGGGTTTCTTCGAGCAGTCGGATGTACCGGGTTGCTTGATATAGCCAACTCTGGGAGGCTCTCCCCATGGCAGCGACAGGTTCGACCAAACCACGGAAGAAGACCCCAATGTCCGCCGATCACAAAGCGGCTTTGGCCAAAGGACGAGAAGAGGGTCGGACCGTCCGCCGCTACCTCGAGGCACTCGAGTCGAACCGGCCCCGACGGGGCCGCAAGCGCACCCCCGACTCCATTCGCAAGCGGCTGGGCGCCATCGAGTCGGCACTGCCCGGCGCCGACCCGTTGTCACGGCTCCACATGGTGGAGGAGAAGCAGCGCCTCGAAGCCGAGCTCTCCCATGCCGGAGACACCGTCGACATGGCGGCCCTGGAGAAGGGCTTCGTCCGGGTGGCCCGGATCTACGGCGAGCGCAAGGGAATCTCGTACTCCACCTGGCGCGCCGTCGGGGTGAG
This sequence comes from Acidimicrobiales bacterium, assembly GCA_035948045.1. Lineage (GTDB taxonomy): Bacteria > Actinomycetota > Acidimicrobiia > Acidimicrobiales > RAAP-2 > Bog-756. The sequence goes on from DASZJN010000129.1 coordinate 1,446, forward strand.
CGCAGCCGTCCTGCAGCAGGCCAAGATTCCCCGCACCCGCAGCTGAGCGCCTGGTCCGGCCGGGACGGGGACGGGGCCTCCGAACCCTTCGCCCGGGGGCGATCAGGCCACGGTGGCGGCGACC
>DASZJN010000130.1:0-4640 GCA_035948045.1 Acidimicrobiales bacterium
AGGCCACTGCCCCGTCGGGGTCGTCGGGGTCGCCGGGGTAGCCGGGGTCGCCGGGGTCGGAGCCGCCGGAGCCGCCGGAGCCGCCGGAGCCGCCGGAGCCGCCGGGGTCGACCGAGCCGTGGCCGGCATCGAGCCCCGCCCGGGTGAGCTGGGCCCGCAGCGCCTCGGCGTAGGCCGTGGCCTCGGCGGCGATTCGATCGCCGCCCCATCCGAGGTCGGGGCCAATGAGCGTCGCCACCCTGAGGGCGGCCTCGGCCGCCCCCCGGGCATCCCGCAGGGAGGCGCGGGTCCGCCGGTCGAGGATGTCAGCGACCGTGCCGGCCATCTCCTCGCGCACCGCATAGCGGGCCTCCACCCCGAGGTAGTGGAGCCCCGGGACGAGCGGGTCGAGCAGGTCCGGTTGCCCGTCGGCCAGCGCCAGCACCGCGGGAGTGTCGGTGCCGTACCGGCCGGCCAGATGGCGGGCCAACACGGTGGCACTGGCCGGGCCGGCGGTGGCACCCCCCTTGCCGTCGGCCCCCGCTTCCCCGTCAGCCAGTCCCCCGGGTTCGATCCCGCCCGCCCGGGCCGGCGCGTGGCCACCCGGGCCCGCGCCGTGGAGCCGGAGGTCCTTGGTCACGCACGGGATCGGCCGTCGCCCCAGGACCTTGACCACGGCGTCGACGGTGTCCTCGGCCATCTTGCGGTAGGTGGTCAGCTTCCCGCCGGTGACCGTGACCATCCCCCCGTCGGATGTGCGGACGGTGTGCCGGCGGGACAGGTCGGCGGTGCGCTCGCTGGGTGCGTGCCGGCCCTTGACCGGCGCCAACAGGGGTCGCAGGCCGGCCCACAGACCGGTGATGTCGGAGCGGCCGATCGGCCTAGTGCTGATGGCGTTGGCCGCGGCGAGGATGTAGTCGATGTCCTCGGGCAGGCAGCTCGGATCGTCGAGCGGTCCGTCCCACTCCGTGTCGGTGGTTCCGAGGTAGACCTGGTCCCCCCAGGAGACGACGAAGATCGACCGGCGGTCCTCCTTGACCGGTATGACGGCGGCAATGTCGCACGGGAACGCCTCATTGGGGACGGTGATGTGGATCCCCTTGGCCGGGCGGATGGAGTGTGGGTCGTGCCCCTCGTCGAAGGCGCGGACCTCGTCCGACCACACGCCGGCGGCGTTGACCACCACCGAGGCTCGGATGTCGAACGGCTCGCCCCCGTCGGGCGTCACCCGTGCGCCGCGCACCTTGCCGCCCGGATCGGTGACGAGGGCGGAGACCGGCGTGTGGTTGACGGCCACGGCGCCGTGGTCGAGGACGGCGGTGCGGACCACCGTCAGGGTGAGCCGGGCATCGTCGGCTCGGGCATCCCAGTAGAGGAACCCGGCCACCAGGCGGTCGGCGCGGAGGGTCGGCATGTGGCCCAGGGCCTGCTCCCGGGTCACCTTTTCGTGGCGACGGCCGATGCGCATCCCCCCGGTCAGGTCGTAGAGCCACAGGGCGGTGCGGTACACGCGGGCCACGCTTCGGTTGACCACGCCCCCCCGTCCGAGCAGGGGGATCAGGAAGGGGAGGGGCGACACCAGATGGGGGGCGTTGTCGAGGAGCCGCTGACGCTCGGCCAGGTTCTCGTAGACCAGTCGGTACTCGTGTTGCTGGAGGTACCGAAGACCGCCGTGGATGAGCTTGGAGGACTTCGAGGACGTCCCCGATGCGAAGTCGTCCTTCTCGACCAGGGCCGTCCTGAGACCCCGGCTCGCAGCGTCCAGGGCCACCCCGGCGCCGGTGATGCCTCCGCCGATGACCAGGACGTCGAAGGGTTCGGAAGCGAGGCGCGTGAGGGCGTCCGCCCGTTGGAACCGCCCGGCGCTCGACGTGGCGGCGGGGGCACCATTCGACATGGGCAAAGCCTGCCACAGGTGGCCGAGCCCTCCGTCGCCGATGCGGCCACACCTGTCCACGACGGTGGCGGCGAAGTTATCTACAACGTTTGTTGAAAAACAATTGTTGGTGATAAGCTGGAGGGCGATGAAGACACCCGAGGAGCTCACCGAGCTGTTCCGCTCCACCGGCCGCAAGGTCACTGCGCAACGCCAGTGCATCTTCCGTGTGCTGCAGGGTGACGTCACCCACCCCTCGGCCGAGGCCGTCCATGCCGTGGCCAGTCGGGAGATGGAGACCATCTCGCTCAAGACGGTGTACCAGACCCTCCACGACCTGGCCGAATTGGGAGAGATCGTCTCGCTGGACGTCGGAACGGGGATGACCCGCTTCGACCCTAATGTGGACGAACCGCACCACCATCTGGTGTGCCGTGAATGCGGACGGGTGCGCGACCTGGTGGCCGCGTTCCCCGAGCTGCAGATTCCCAGGGGTGCCGAGCTCGGCTTCCAGGTGGGCTCGGCGGAGATCGTCTTCCGTGGGCTGTGCCCCGAGTGCCAGCCGGCAGCCCGTACTCGGAGGGTCCCGGCCCGGGCCGGGAGTTAGGAATGGGTTCCACCCTCGATGTCAGTAACAGCAATCAACGAGTCCGTGGGAGTCACCACGGCCACCTCCACCATCAAGCAGTCACAGCCACGAAAGGAACAGCGTGCCAGCACTGAAAGACAGCAAGACAGAGGGAAACCTCAAGGAAGCATTTGCCGGCGAGAGCCAGGCCAATCGCCGTTACCTGTACTTCGCCCAGAAGGCCGACGTCGAGGGCTACCCCGATGTCGCCGCCCTGTTCCGCTCGGTGGCAGAAGGGGAGACCGGTCACGCCTTCGGCCACTTCGACTTCCTGCGCGAGGTCGGCGACCCGGTCACCGGGGTTCCCGTGGGGCCCACCGCGGACAATCTGAAGTCGGCTGTCGAGGGCGAGACCTACGAGTACTCCGAGATGTACCCCGGCTTCGCCCGGACCGCCCGTGAAGAGGGATTCGACGAGATCGCCGAGTGGTTCGAGACCCTCGCCCGGGCGGAGAAGAGCCACGCCGGCCGGTTCTCGGAGGGGCTGGCCTCGGTCGCCTGAATGAGACCGGGTGCCCGGGCATCCGAACTGTCGTGAGGGCCCGGCCCGGCTCCTCCCGGGGCCGGGCCGTTTGCCTGGCGTGCCCGTCGACCGAATCGATCCGAACTCCCGGTCGCGCTGAGCTCGCTGCAGGGCCTGTAAGGGGATGACGCCATGACCACCGGTCCACTGACCCTCGACGACATCGTCGACCAACGCGCCTACGAACGAGAGCGCCACGAATTCCGATCGCGGGTGATCGCCGCCAAGAAGCTGCGGCGCATCAGCGTGGGCCCGGTGATCACCCTCACCTTCGAGAGCCGGCTGACCATGCGCTTCCAGGTGCAGGAGATGGCCCGGGCCGAGAAGATGATCACCGACCAGCAGATCCAGCACGAGCTCGATGTCTACAACCGGCTTCTCCCCGCTTCCGGGGAGCTGTCCGCCACCCTGTTCCTCGAGCTCACCACGGAACAGGAACTGCGGACCTGGCTCCCGAAACTGGTGGGTGTCGAGCGGGCCTGCGAGCTGCGCATCGGGGAGGGTGACAACAGCCAGGTCGTCACCTCCTCTCCCGAGGGGGACCATGAGGACAACCTGACCCGTGACGCCACGACCTCCGCCGTCCACTACGTCCGCTTCCATTTCAGTCAGGAGCAGGTCGACGCCTTCGCCACCCAGCCCGTGCGCCTGGCGGTCAACCACCCCGAGTACCCCGAGGGCGTTCCGGGGTCTCTGCTCAGTACGGCAACCCGGGCCGCACTCGTGTCCGACCTGGCCGGGGAGTAGTAGCTCGACTGTTGGCGGGTCTACCGCCCCGCGAAGTCCGGGTCGCGGCGCTGCAGCGAGGCCTCGATGCCCTCCCGGAAGTCGTCGGTCCCCATCAGCCGCAGCTGCTCGAGGCGCTCGTGTTCGATGGCGGCTGCGAAGCCGTCGGCCCATCCGGCGCGCATCGTGCTCCTGATGGAGCGCACGGCCAGGGGTGCCGACGCGGCAATCTCATCGGCCAGGGCGTGGGCCCCGACCCGAGGGTTCTCGGCCAGGCGATCGCAGAGGCCGATGCGAAGGGCCTCGCCCCCGTCGATGCGGCGACCGGAGAAGAACAGGTCGAGCGCAGCCTGCTCGCCCACGACCCGGGGGAGGGTGGCTGACAGGCCGAAGCCCGGGTGGAGCCCGAGCCGGGCGAAGTTGGCGGAGAATCGACTTGCCGGAGCCGCCACCCGGAAGTCACCGGCCATGGCCAGACCGAGCCCCCCGCCGACGGCGCTGCCCTGCACAGCCACCACCAGCGGCAACGGACGGTTGACCAACGCCACGGCCTGGTCGTAGAGCGTGCGCAGTGCGGCCGGATCCGGGGCCTCCGACCTCCCGAAGTCGTAGCCGGCGCAGAAATGCCGGCCCTCCGAGCAGAGGACCACCACTCTCCCACCTCGCTGGTCGGCCCAGTCGATGCTGTCGACGATGTGTCCGAGCAGCGGGGCATCGAAGAAATTGGCCGGTGGGCGGTGCATCTCCACCTCGGCCACATGGTTGTCCGCCACCGTCACGCTCACATCCCCGAACGTCTCCATCACGCGGCATTCCGCGCGGGGTCCACGGGGCGATCCTGGAGGCTCATGCGGGACCCAACAGTGGGGGATTCGTCACAAGTAAGCGAGGTGGACGGCGGCACCGGG
>DASZJN010000131.1:0-2779 GCA_035948045.1 Acidimicrobiales bacterium
GCCGGCGGCATTTCTCATCGGGGGGCGGGCCTGTCTGGGTCCCGCGCTCGACCTGGTGGCGGACATGGCCGCGGCCACCGGCGCCAAGCTGTTGGCGGAGACCTTCCCGGCCCGACTGGAGCGCGGGGCCGGGCGCCCGGCCGTGGAGCGGTTGGCCTACCTGGCCGAGTTCACCGCCATGCAGCTCGAGGGCATCCGGCACCTGGTCCTGGTCGACGCCAGATCGCCGGTGTCGTTCTTCGCCTACCCGGGCAAGGCCAGCGACCTGGTGCCCGATGGCTGCCTCGTGCACCCTCTGGTGGGGGGGGCCGACGACTTGGGAGCGGCGGTGGAGGGGCTGGCCGAGCTGCTCGGGACCAAGCCGGGGTCCGGCCCCCGCCAGCAGTCCGGGACTCCCGACCTCCCCACCGGCCCGCTCACGGCCCAGACGGTCTGCCAGACCCTCGGGGCGCTGCTCCCCGAGGGAGCCATCGTGTCCGATGAGGGGAACACCTCCGGTCTGTTCGCTCCCGGCGCCACCGCCGGCGCCCCGCCCCACGACTGGCTGTGCCTCACCGGTGGTGCCATCGGACAGGGCCTCCCGGTGGCGGTGGGGGCGGCGGTGGCGGCGCCGGGCCGACGGGTGGTGGCGCTCGAGGCCGACGGGAGCGCCCTCTACACGCTGCAGGCGTGGTGGACCATGGCACGCGAGGGCCTCGACGTGACCACGGTCCTGCTCAACAACCACTCGTACGCGGTGCTCAACATGGAGCTCGACCGGGTCGGGGTGGAGTCCTCCGGACCTCGGGCGCGGGACATGCTCGACCTCGGCCGCCCCTCCATCGATTTCGTGCACCTGGCCCGGGGCCTCGGGCTGCAGGCGGCCCGGGCGGAGACCGCCGAGGAGTTCGCTGACGAGTTGGCCCGAGCCCTGGCCACGCCGGGGCCGAGCGTGGTTGAGGCGGTCATTCCCTCACTCCTGTGACACCATGGCCCGATGGCAGACCCAGGAGAACAGCCGGTCATCTCGTATCGGAGACATGGTGCGGTCGCCGTGGTCACGATGGACGACGGCAAGGTGAACGCCCTCACCTTCCGGATGCTGGCCGCCCTCGACGGGGCGCTCGACCAGGCTCTGGAGGATGAGGCCCCCCTCGTACTGACGGGTCGTGAGGGCCGGTTCTCCGCCGGGTTCGACCTGAAAACGCTGACGGGCGGGAGCCAGGACGGCCCGAAGCTGCTGACCGCGGGGTTCGAGCTGTCGGAGCGGTTGCTGTCGTTCCCGTTTCCTGTGGTCATCGCCTGCACGGGCCATGCGCTGGCCATGGGGGCGTTCCTCCTCCTGTCCGGGGACTACCGGATCGGGGCCGAGGGAGCCTTCAAGATCGGTGCCAACGAGGTGGCCATCGGGCTCACGATGCCCGAGACGGCCATCGAGATCTGCCGCCAGCGGGTCTCGCCCACCCACTTCAGCCGGGTGGTCGTCAATGCGGAGATCTTCGGGCCCTCGGAGGCGGTGGGGGCCGGGTTCTTGGACCGGGTCGTACCGGCCACTGGCCTGGCCGAGTCGGCTCTGGAGACGGCCGAAGCACTGGGGAAGCTGGACATGCGGGCCCATGCCGCCACCAAGCTGCGGACCAGAGGGCCGGCCCTCTCGGCCATCCACGCCGCCATCGCGGTCGACGAGTCGGCGTTCCGCCAGATGCTCGGCGAGCGGCCCCCCTCCTAGCCCGGTCACGCGGACTACCTTCACCGAGATGGACGAGCGACTCCAGACCCTTCTCGATCGGCTCGAGATCGACGATCTCCTGGTCCGTTACGCCACCGCCATCGATGCCCGCGACTGGTCCGGGCTCGACTCGGTGTTCGCTCCTGACGCCAGGCTCGACTACCGCTCCGCCGGCGGCATCGCCGGCAGCTTCACGGAGGTCCGCCGGTGGCTCTCCGAGGTCCTGCCCATCTTCACCTCGACCCAACACCTCGTGGTCAACCGCGCCGTCGACATCGAACCGGGCGGCGAGACGGCACGCGCCCGATCGATCTTCCACAACCCGAACCGACTCGAGGTCGGCGGCGAACCGTGGCTCTTCGTGGTCGGTGGCTGCTACCACGACCGGCTGGCCCGGCTGCCGGCCGGATGGCGGATCACCTGGCGGGTGGAGGAGACGCTGTGGTGGCACCATCCCATGCCCGGGTTGCCGTCCACTCCCTACCCGCTTCCCGAGGACGCCTTCGGATCCGAGGCCGCTCCCGGGGGACCGTGAGCGGCGCTGTCTCCCTCGCACCACCGTCAAGGAGACGACGCCTCCGTGGGCCCGGGCGCTACCGGGCCTCGACGTGGGTGAGGGCGAGGACGAAAGGCTGCTCGCCGGAGAGGGCGTGGCCCGGGAGACGGCGCCGGTCGGGGGTCGGGTCAGGGCTCCCGGGGAGGGGCCTCGGATCCGAAGGCGTCCTCGGGGAGCGGGTAGGGAGTCGACGGCAACCCGAGCATGGGATGGTGCCACCACAGCGTCTCCTCCACCCGCCAGGTGATCCGCCATCCGGCAGGGAGCCGGGCCAGCCGGTCGTGGTAGCAGCCACCGACCACGAAGAGCCACGGTTCGCCGCCGACCTCGAGCTGGTTCGGGTTGTGGAAGATCGAACGGGCGTGCGCCGTCTCGCCACCGGGGTCGATGTCGACGGCGCGGTTGACCACGAGGTGCTGGGTCGAGGTGAAGATGGGCAGGACCTCGGAGAGCCACCGGCGGACCTCCGTGAAGCTGCCGGCGATGCCGCCGGCGGAGCGGTAGTCGAGCCTGGC
>DASZJN010000132.1:0-2872 GCA_035948045.1 Acidimicrobiales bacterium
CGCTCCATGAGGATGGGGAACAAGAAGAAGCCGCCCATGTAGGAGAAGTTGGTGAGGGCCCTGGCCCCGAGGGGGAAGACGAAGTTCCGCATGGCGAAGTAACGGAGGGGGATGAGGGGATTGGCGGCGCGTCGTTCGTGCATCACGAAGAAGACACCGGCCGCGATGCTCAGTGCGAAGATGCACAGCGTCGCCGGTGCGGTGAATCCCCATGTCGGCGCCTCATTGAGGGCCAACAAGCCGGCCGTGACCGATAGGGCCAGGGTCAACGAGCCGGTCCAGTCGAGCTGGCTCCAGGGGCTCGGTGGGTCGCTCGGGGCCCGGCCCGCGGGCGGGTCGTCCACCTGTCCATCATGACGAGCCAGGCGGAGCGGCGCCTCCCCCGATGAGTCCGGGTCAGCGACGGGTTCCCCCGGGTGATCGCGTGCCGGCAACACAATGACGGCCAACACGGCCGCGATGGCCATCAAGGGCAACTCACCCCAGAACAGTGCCCTCCATCCGAAATACTGGATGATGGGGGCCCCGATGGTCACCCCGAGCACGGGACCCCCGGCTCCGACGAGTGCCCACCACCCCATGGCCTTGACCCTGTCCTGGTGGGAGAAGGCCTGCAGGACCAGGGCCATCGATGCTGCACCGGTCGCCGCCCCCTGCACCCCGTCGAACAGGCGTGCCCCGATGAGGACGCCGGCGGTGGGCGCCGATGCGGTGAGGACCACGCTGAGGGCGGCCCCGGAAAGCCCCCACAGGTAGAGGCGCCGGTAGCCTCGCAGGTCGCCGAGCTTGCCCAACACCGGCGCAGCCACTCCGAAGGCCAACAGCGGCCCGGTAGAGGTCCAGGTCAGGGTGGTGACCGACGTGTGCAGTTCCTTGGCCACCTGAGGCAGAGCCACCACGAACACCGTGAAGGTGATGTTGACCGACAACAGGCCGGCCAGCACCGTCCACAGCACCCACCACTGGTACCGGTCCGATCCGGCGACCCGGCGGTGCATCCGATGGCGGAACAGGACGGGCCACGGGACGACGATCCCGCCCTCGGCACCGGCACCGGTGCCGCTCAGCATCGCTTCGGCCTCGATCACCTCGTCGGTGCCGAAGGCCTGGTCACCCCCCGATCGGGGTCCCCTCGCCGGGGACACCGATCAGCCCACGAGCGGGTGCATCTCCGCCTGCAGTTCCGCCACGGTCCAGCGCTCGTCCTTCTCGAGGGTGTCCGTCATCGTCCAGGGTTGGAACAATCTGATCCGGCCGCCTTGGACGAAGTAGACCTTGCCGGTGGCCGGGCACCCCTCGGTCGAGAGATAGGCAACCAGCGGAGAGACGTTGGCCGGGTCCCAGCTGTCGAACACCGATGCGTCGGCCGGGGCCTGCACGATGTCGGACAGGCCCGGGGTCTGTTCGGTCATCCGGGTACGGGCCGCCGGCGCGATGGCGTTGACCCGGACCCCGTATCGCACCAGCTCTTCGGCGGCGATGGTGGTGAAGGCGGCGATGCCCGCCTTGGCCGCACCGTAGTTGGACTGCCCGGGGTTGCCCAGCAGTCCCGACGTCGAGGAGGTGTTCACCACGGCCGCCTTGACTTCCCTACCGGATTTGGTCTGCTCGCGCCAGTAGGCGGCCGCGTGGCGGGTAGGGACGAAGTGGCCCTTCAGGTGGACGTGGATGACCGAGTCCCACTCGGACTCGGACATGTTGACCAGCACCCGGTCTCGCAGGATGCCGGCGTTGTTGACAAGGATGTGGAGGTCCCCGAAGGCCTCGATGGCCGAGTCGACGAGGCGCTTCCCACCGTCCCAGTCGGTGATGTCGTCGGTGTTGGCCACGGCCTGCCCGCCCCCGGCCGTGATGTCGTCGACCACCTGCTGGGCGGGTGAGCGATCGTCACCCGAGCCGTCGATTGCGCCGCCGAGGTCGTTGACCACCACGCTGGCGCCTTCAGCCGCGAACAGGAGGGCGTGCTCCCGCCCGATGCCGCGACCGGCCCCGGTGATGATCGCGATTCGCCCGTCGAGTGCTCCCATGTCGAGTATTCCTTGTCCGCTCTGCTCAGGTCACGCAACCCCACGAGGCATGGGCGCGACTGGTTTCCATCCACGTTGGCAGGGCTCCTGCACCCCGGTCAAACCGGCAGCGCCGCCTCGGAGGCGTCGACCGCCAGGGGCACCGGTCGCTCAATGGCCGCACCCAGCCCCGCTCTGGTGACGGCGTCGACCATCGACCGGACCCTGGGCCGGTCCCCCGCCACCAGCACATACTCGGTGTTGCGCAGGTGGGAGACGGCGCCCACCTTGCGGCCGGCGGGATTGTGGATGCCGATCCGGGCTCCCACGTACCGGGCCGAGTCGAAGGCCAAGACCTCCACATGGCCCCGGCCGGCACAGAGCTCGAGGAGCTCGTCGAAGCTCAACCATGACTCGTTGTTGTACGAGAGGATGACCACGTCGGCCTGCACGGCCGCGACCACCTCCCCCAAGGCGGCCGGCATGGTCCGTTTCCCGTTGAAGGCGCTGCGACGGTCCGGCTGCCGCAGGTCGTCGCGCTTGCACGCCACGCCGTAGTGCGAGGGTGCGTCCCACGCCACGATCGTCTCCCACACGTGATAGTTGGAGTCGTAGCGGTGCTGGTTATAGGGAGGATCGAGGTAGGCGAGATCGACCCGGTCGAGCGCCGGAGAGCCGGCCAAGAGGCAGGCGTCCCCCCGCACCGCGGCTCCGGGCCCGGGGAGCAGCTCCGGCACCAGGAGGGTGAGGGGCTGGCTGGCCCGCGGCGCCCACTCCTTCAGATAGGCCATCTGGACACCCGTGGTCGAGTCGACCCGGTCGGCGGCCTCCAGCAGGCTGGTCAGCAGCACCGGCCAGAGGTGCGT
>DASZJN010000133.1:0-2683 GCA_035948045.1 Acidimicrobiales bacterium
GGCGGCGGCGAACCGCCGGGCCAGGGCCACGGGATCGCCGTAGTCGCTCTGGCGGTCGAAGTCGCCCTGGGCCAGTCGCACCGCTCCACCGCCCCGGATGTCGATAGCCGGGTAGAGCTCCATCACGAGGGGATGCCGCTCACGTGGCGCACGAAGTTGGCCAGGATGCCCAGCCCGACCGCCCCTGACTTCTCGGGGTGGAACTGGGTGCCCCACACCGCCCCCCGCTCCGCCGAGGCGGTCACCGGGCCGCCGTAGTCACAGGTGGACGAGGTGTCGGCCGTCCGCTCGGGGGCATACGAATGGACGAAGTACACCCAGGCTGGTTGGGGCACACCGGCCAGCAGACCGCGACGGGCACCCGGCTCCTGTTCCAGGATGTTCCACTGCATCTGCGGGTGCTTGACCCCGGTCGGCAGGCGCCGCACCACCCCGGGCAGGGCCCCGAGGCCAGGCACCGACGGGTCCTCGTCGGACCCTTCGTACAGCAGTTGAAAACCGATGCAGATACCGAGGAACGGCACTCCCCGCTCGATGGCCGAGGTGGCGGCCTTGTCCAGCCCGCTCGATCGCAGGGCCTGGGCGCAGGGGCCGAACGCCCCCACCCCGGGGAGCACCACCCCGTCGGCCGCCGCCGCCCGATCGGGATCGGCCACCAGCGCGGCATCGGCTCCGAGGTGCTGGAGCGCCTTCTCGGCCGAGCGCAGATTCCCGATGCCGTAGTCGAGGACCGCGATCACTGGCGGCCGGGAGGCGCCCGCCGGCTCGACACCCGGTGCGGGCAACACGGCGGCGGCCCGATCACAGGGTCCCCTTGGTGGACGGGACGCCCCCGCCCTCGAGCCGGACGGCATCGCGCAGGGCGCGTGCCACCCCCTTGAACGACGCTTCGATGATGTGGTGGGTGTTCTTCCCGCTGCGCAGGTGCACGTGCAGGGTCAGGGCCGCCGAGGTGGCCAGTGCCCGCCAGAACTCCTCGGCCAGTTGGGGGTCGAACGGCGGCGACCCCAACGAGTTGGTGTCCGGAGGGAAGTCGATGTCGTAGGCCAGATATGGGCGTCCCGACAGGTCGAGGGCCACCTCGACCAGTGCCTCGTCCAGGGGCACGGCCACCGAACCGAAGCGGCGGATGCCGGCCTTGTCCCCCAGGGCCTCGGCCAGCACCTGGCCCAGGGTGATCCCCACGTCCTCCACCGTGTGGTGGGCATCGACATCGAGATCGCCGCGCGCCTCTACCTTGAGATCGAAGCCGGCGTGCCGGCCCAACTGGCTGACCATATGGTCGAAGAACGGCAGGCCGGTCGAGACCTCGGTGGACCCCGACCCGTCGAGGTCGAGGTCGACGTCGATGGACGTCTCCTTGGTGGCCCTGCGGGCCCTCCCGGTCCGGTGAGTTGCTGCTGGCGTGGATGTCGGAGCTGTCATCGCAGACTCTCTGTCAGGGCGGCCAGGAACCGGTCGTTCTCGTCGGGCAGCCCGACGGTGACCCGGAGGCACCCGTCGAGCCCGGGCCACTCGGAACAGTCTCGCACGAGCACCGACGCGTCGAGGAGCCTGGCCCACACCTCTCGGGCCTTGGTTGCCGTGGGCCGGAAGAGGATGAAGTTGGCGTCAGAGGGCCAGGTGTCGACGGGAAGGCCCGCCAGCCCGGCGGCGATCCTCCCCCGCTCCTCTTTGAGCATGGCCACCCTGGCCTCCATCTCCGTCACGAAGCCGAGGGCCAGACGGCCGGCCAGCTGCTTGGCCGCGTCGAGGTGATACGGCAGCACCACCAACTCGCAGGCCTCGATGACCTCCGGTGCCGCGATCACATACCCGAGCCGGACCCCGGCCATCGACCAGGTCTTCGAGAAGGTGCGTACGACCGCCAGGCGCTCGGCGCCGGGGCCGTTCCGACGCAGCAGGTCCAGGGCCGACGACGGGGCGAACTGCCCGTAGGCCTCGTCCACCACGACCAGTCCGGGCGCCATGGTCAGCACGGCTTCGATCTGGTCGATGGGATCGGCCCGTCCCGTCGGGTTGTTTGGCGAACACAGGAAGGTGATGACCGGGTCGTGGGCGTGGACCACCCGTTGCACCTCGCCCAGGTCGAGGAGGAACTGGTCCGTGCGGGTGCCGGCCGCCACCGCGGTGCCGGTGATCCGGGCGATGTGGCGGTGGAGGGTGTACGTCGGCTCGAAGAGGGCCACTGTTCGCCCCGGTCCGCCGAACGCCAGCATCAGGCACTGGAGGACCTCGTTCGAGCCGTTGGCGCAGAAGACCTGATCGGGACCGACCCCATGGCTGTCAGCCAGGGCCCGACGCAGCAAGGTGGCGTCGCGGTCCGGGTACCGGTTGAAATCGATGGCGCTCAAGCCCGAGCGGTACGCCTCCAGCCACCCGGACGGCGGCGGGAGGGGAGCCTCGTTCGTGTTGAGCCGGACTTCGACCTCGACCTGGGGCGAGTGGTAGCCGGTCAGGGCCGCCAGGTCGGCCCGGACAGCCGGGAGCGCCCCGCGGGGGCGCCGATCGGGCTCTACCGAGGCCATCGCAGGCGCACCGACTCGGCGTGGGCGGGCAGGCCCTCGGTCTCGGCCAGGGTCACCACGTGCGGGCCGAGGACCTCGAGGGCCTTCTCGCTGACCGTGATGGCGTGGAGGTGACGTCGGAAGTCGTCCACCCTCAGGGCACTGGCGAAGCGAGC
>DASZJN010000134.1:0-1682 GCA_035948045.1 Acidimicrobiales bacterium
CGATGGCGAGCACCTCTGCCTGCTCACGTGCGGTGTCCTCGTAGACCCAGTGGATACTGGACCCGGGGAGGATGTCGTGGAACTGGTGGAGCAGGAGAAGTTTCCAGGCCTGGTCGAGGTCGGGGCGCCGGTCGATGGACGCCGCCACCGACCACAGCTCGGCGGCCCGGAGGGCTTCCTCGGCCCGGCGGTTGGCCAGCTTGACCTCGGCATGCGTGGTCAGGGTGGCCCGGTGGGCTTCGAGGTAGAGCTCACCGACCCAGACGGGGAGGGCGTCGGCCTCCTGGCCCAAGCGATCGAGGAAACCGCCGACGGTGCCGATTTCCGTCCGGGGCAGGCCATCGAGATCGGTCATGCGACGGAAGCGCTCGACCATGGTGTGGTTCGGGCCACCCCCCCCGTCGCCGTAGCCGAAGGGGTACAGGTTGAGTGCGGTGCCCTTGGGCCCCACGCCACGGTCCTGACCAGCTGCCACCTCACCGACGGAGAACTCGCCGTTGTAGGTGTTGGCCGGGGGGAAGTGGGCCAGCAGGCGGCTGCCATCATGGCCCTCCCACCAGAAGGAAGTGTGCGGAAAGCGGTTGGTGTCGTTCCAGGACATCTTCTGAGTAATGAGTGAGGTGACGCCGGCCCCACGAGCGATCTGGGGCAGGGCGGCCGAGTAGCCGAAAACGTCGGGAATCCACAGTTCGTGTGTCTCGACCCCGAACTCCTCGTTGAAGAATCGCTTGCCGTACACCAACTGGCGCACCAGGGATTCGCCCGATGGGACGTTGGTGTCCGGCTCGACCCACATGCCCCCGACCGGCTCCCACCTTTCCGATCGGACCTGTTCACCAATCTGTTCGAACAGGTCGGGGTATTCGTCCTTCATCCACTGGTACTGCACGGCCTGGCTGCACACGAAGTGGTGCTCGGGGTAACGCTCGAGCAAGCGCAGTTGGTTGGAGAAGGTCCTGGCACATTTGCGCCTGGTCTCGCGTAGCGGCCACAGCCAAGCGGAGTCGATGTGAGCGTGACCCACCGCCACGACGGTGTTGTCCGAGGCCGTGGGCCGGTCGAGGAGCGGAGCCAGCACGTCCCGGGCCGGGACTACCGAGGTGGAGACGTTCTCGGGATCGATGATGCCCCGTGCCTTGTCCAGCACCTCGATGATCTCCTCGGATCGGTCGGGGCGCATTGCGGCCAGTTCGACCAGGATCTGCATGTCGAGGAAGAGTCCCTCGACCGACCGGTCGGTGACCGCCAGCTCGGCTGTCTTGAGGGTATAGAGCGGTGCGCCCCGGTAATCGGGCAGGAGCAAGGGCCAGTCGGCCAAGTGCCACGGGGGGATCGGATTCGCGGCCGCCTCGACGAAGAACTCGACCGGCTCGCCCCTGTGAGCATCGGGGGTAAGCAGGAACTCGCGGTGCTGGTGGTGGAGTCCTTGGAGGGGCCGGAGCCCGATGTCCCAGATCTGGCCCTCGGCCGTGAAGCCGACCATCTGGTCACCGCCGAGGTGGATGAGGGCCACGACTTCAGCCCCGGCCCACGAGTCCGGGATCGATCCCCGGAACCGGAACCACGTGGTATCCCACGTGCCTCCCCAGGCGTCGCCCACTGCGAAGGGGACGAACGGTCGCCCAACGGCTTCGATGGCCGGAATTGGCTCGCCGTGGAGGTGGTGGGCCGACACTTCCAGC
>DASZJN010000135.1:0-7666 GCA_035948045.1 Acidimicrobiales bacterium
TTATCTAACCTGACACCGGTATCAGGATGCACTCTACCGACTGCGCACACTGAGTCCGAATGAACCGACTGAACGGGAGGTGGCCACGGCCATGACGATGGACATACGCAACATCGAGGACGCCGCGCCGATCGTCGAGCACAACGGCACCGTGCCCGTGTGGTGGATGGTCAATCCCCGGGAGCTCCGGGACGTCACCAAGGGGGGGTTCCTCGAACTGGTGAACGAGTTCGAGGTGCCGGGGGGAGGTCGGGTCGAGCCCCATTCCCACCCCACCCACGAGTTCTACTACGTGCTCCGGGGGCGGGGGATCATGACGATCGGCGAGGAGGATCGGCCGGTGGGCCAGGGCGACCTCATCCACATCCCACCCGACGCCGTCCACACGTTGCGGCCGGTCAGCGACAACGCCGCCATCCACTGCTTCTGCTTCGCCATCGGCACTCCGGACGCCGGCCCCATCGACTACACCAACCACTGAGTGGCGCGGGTCCTGCTGACCCGGCCCGTCCCCGAGGGCGGGACCGACCCCATCCTCGCCGCCGGCCACGAGATCGTACTGGCGGAGGGCCCCGCACCCGACCTGGCGGGCCTGGTCGCAGACGTCGACGGCGTCCTCTGCATGCTCACCGACCGGATCGACCAGCGCGTCCTGCAAGCGGGAGCGGCGGCCCGGCTACGCGTGGTCAGCGTGGCCGCCGTCGGCTACGACAATGTGGACGTGGCCGAAGCCGCTGTGCTCGGCATCGTCGTCTGCAACACCCCCGGGGTTCTCGACGAGACCACCGCCGACCTGGCCTTCTTGTTGATCCTCTCCGCCGGCCGGCTGGCCTCCGACGCCGAGCGGGACCTGCGGGCCGGTCGGTGGCAGGGATGGGGCATCACCGACCACCTGGGCCGCGACGTGCACGGCACGTGCCTGGGCCTGGTGGGGTACGGGAGGATCGCCCGCGCCGTGGCCCGCCGGGCCGAGGGGTTCGGGATGGAGGTCCTCCACCACACCCGGACCGACACCGGCGTGCCGGGCTACGTCGCCGCCCTCCCCGAGCTGCTGGCCCGCGCCGACACCGTGAGCCTGCACGTCCCGCTGACCCCGTCCACACGGCACCTCATCGGGGCTGAGGAGCTGGCGCTCATGAAGCCCACGGCCGTGCTGGTGAACACCGCCCGCGGTGCCGTCGTCGACGAGGCCGCGTTGGCCCGGGCCCTCGAGAAGGGCGACATCTACGCCGCCGGCCTCGACGTGTACTCCGAGGAGCCCGCCGTCGACCCGGATCTGCTGGCCGCACCGAGGACGGTGCTCCTGCCCCACATCGGCAGCGCCTCGACCCAGACCCGGACGGCCATGGCCCGGATGGCGAGCCAGGCCATCTGCGACGTGCTGGCCGGTCGCGCCCCCGAGCACCCGGTCCGGGCCTGACCGGGCCGGCGGAAGGGACCGTCGGTCAGCCCGGGCCGACCACCACCGCCGAGGTGTCCAGCCCGAGCAGCTCGACCGTGGTCGCTCCGGCCCGCAAGTCCTCGAAGTAACCGGCCTCCTTCGCCGTCCGACTGCGGGCGGCGGCCAACACGGCGCCGAGGGCGCCGCCAGGGACGATGACGACGCCGTCGACGTCCCCCACCACCCAGTCGCCCATCGTCACCGGCGTCCCGGCGAACCGGATGGGCGCTCCCACCCGGCCGCGGGACTGCTTGGTCGCCCCGGGCAGGGAGACCAGGGAGGAGAAGACGGGAAACCCATGGGACTGCAGCGCGGCCACGTCGCGCACGCCCCCGTCGATGACCAGGCCGACGATCCCCCGGGCCTCGGCCGCCGTGGTCAGCACCTCCCCCCAGTAGCCGCGTTCGGCCACCGGTCCGACGTCCACCACCAGGGCCGAGCCATCAGGGGCATGGGTGACCGCCACGTGCAGGGCGAGGTTGTCACCCGGTGTGCACATGACGGGGAACACCGGGGCGGCCAGGGCGGCTCCGGGCCAGACCGGTCGCAACCGGGGTGGCAGGGTCAGGGCTCCCGACTCCCCCAAGGTGGCCGAGCCCATCCGTTGCAGCTCCTCGGACGTGCCCGACTGCGCCGTTGCGGCGCCCACCGATTCCTCACCCATCGACCATCACCCTCTCGCTCTGTCTCATCACGGCACCTCTCCATCCCCGCTGACGGCCACCGAGACCTCGATCTCCACTGCGCCGCCCCGGGGAAGGGCCGCCACGCCGATGGCCGAGCGTGTATGCCGCCCGGCCTCGCCGAACACCTCGAACAGGACCGCGCTGGCGCCGTCCACCACCGCCGGTTGCTCGTGGAAGTCGGGGTCGGAGGCCACGTAGCCGGTCACCGACAGCACCCGCTCCACCCGATCGAGAGTGCCGAGCGCCACCTCCAGCACCGACAGCGCATTGAGGGCGCAGACCTCCGCGGCCCGCCTGCCCTCGGCGACGGTCACCGTCCGTCCCAGCGCACCCGAACAGGTCAGGACGCCGTCGATCCGCGGGAGCTGGCCAGAGGTGCGGGCAACTCCTCCGTGCACGACCACGGCGTCCAGGGGATCGTGGGGCGGATGCGGCCCGTAGAGCTCGAGATCGAGCTCGGTCAGGCGCGCCCGGATCCGACCGGACGCCATCAACCGTGCCCCCGGCTGGGGTCCTGCCGGCCCGTGGGCCGGGCGGCGATCGGCGGGTGGACCGGGACCAGGGCCCCCGGCCGCGCTCGGTACTTCTTGACGGGACAAGGCGGCAACAGCTTCCTCCGGCACCCATGCCGGCGCGGTGCCCGGCGTTCCGGGCTGATGCTACCGCCCTCGTCGACGGGTTGTATGACGTAGATGTCAGTGATCCCCCTGCGGGCGTATGATTCGCCGGGTGGGCGGCAGGGGGCAGCGCAGATCGATCCGTCGGGAGTCCTCGGAGCCCGGGCCTCCGGCCCCGGCACACCCATCACGCCGGAGGGGGCTTCGGTGAAGATCGGGATCTCGCTCGGAGTGCTCCGGCCCGCGCTGTGGGCCGAGGCGACCCGTGAGGCCGACCGGTTGGGCTACGAGTCGGTCTGGATGCCCGAGCACCTGGTCGTCCCGGTGCAGGCCGACGGAAGTCCCTTTGCCGGGTCCGACCACCCCCCCGTCCCGTCCGATGTCCCGATCTTCGATGTCTTCGCCTACCTCGGCTTCCTCGCCGGGCAGACCGAACGGATCCACTTGGGGACCCAGGTCTACAACATCGGCCTGCGCCATCCGTTCGTCGTGGCCCGAGCCGTCACCACCCTCGACGTCGTCTCGGAGGGGCGGGTGGAGTTCGGCCTCGGCGCCAGCTGGCTGCAGGCGGAATGGGAGGCCGTCGGCCTCGACTTCGCCAGCCGGGGTCGGCGGGTCGACGAGGCCATCGAGGTGTGCCGGCGGCTGTGGAGCGAACCGGTGGTCGAGCACCACGGCGAGTTCTTCGACTTCGCCCCCGTGATGTTCGAACCCAAGCCGAGCCACCAGCCATGGCCGCCGCTCCACATCGGCGGCGACGGACCGGCCGCCCTGCGCCGCGCCGCGCTGGTGGGCGACGGTTGGATCCCGATGAACCACACCATCGAGCAGATCCCCGCGGCCGCCGCCCGCCTGGCCGAGCTTCGAGAGGAGTCGGGGCGTCCCGGAACCGTGGAGATCACCCTCGGGGCCGGGGGCGCCGGCCGGGACGGTCTCCGGCGATTGGCGGACGCCGGGGTCGGACGGGCCCTGGTCAAGCCCTGGGCCAGGGGTAAGGACGCCATCCAGGCCCTCCGGCGCTTCGCCGACGAGGTCCTGCCGCTCGTCCGGGACCACCCGGCCGCCCCTCCCGTGCGCCCCTGAACCCGGCCACGGTGCAGCCGGTCTTGCCGGGAGGGGTGCATTTCGGCCATGCTTCCCCGGTTCCGTCGCGGCATCAGCGTGCACGGCCATGGGGAATCGGATCCAGGAGGACATGATGGGAATGCTCGACGGCAAAGTAGCGATCGTGACCGGCGCCGGGCGCGGCATCGGCCGGGAGGAGGCCTTGTTGATGGCCTCCCTCGGGGCCAAGGTGATCGTGAACGACGTGGGCGCGTCCGTGAAGGGCGAAGGGGGTGACAAGCACCCGGCTGAAGAGGTCGTCGAGCTGATCAAGGCCGGGGGCAGCGACGGGGCGGTCAACGCCTCCGATGTGAGCTCGTGGCAGGGGGCCAAGGACCTGGTGGCTCAGGCCGTCGACACCTTCGGACAACTGGACATCCTCGTCAACAACGCCGGCATCCTGCGCGACAAGATGAGCTTCAACATGGAGGAATCGGACTGGGACGACGTCATCCGGGTCCACCTGAAGGGGCACTTCGCCCCCTCCCACCATGCCGCCGTGCACTGGAGGGCCAGGGCCAAGGCCGGCGAGACATTCACGGGCCGGATCATCAACACCTCGTCGGAGTCCGGGCTGTTCGGGAACGCCGGCCAGGCCAACTACGCCGCCGCCAAGGGCGGGATCGCCTCACTCACCTGGGTCCTGGCCCGCGAGCTCGGGCGCTACGGCATCAACGTCAACTCGATCTCCCCCCGGGCGCGGACCCGGATGACCGAGGACCTGTTCGGCGAGATGGCCAAGGCCGAGGAAGGCTTCGACAAGTTCGATCCCCGCAACGTGGCCCAACTGGTGGCCTTTCTCGCCTCCGACGAGGCCGCCGACATCAGCGGGCAGAACTTCATCGTGTACGGCGGCGACATCTGGGCCATGGGCGGGCACCACGTGGTGGGCGAGATCCATCGCGATTCCATGTGGACCCCCGGCGAGCTGGCCGCGGCCAAAGGCGAGCTGTTTCAAGGGGTGTCGTCGGGAGTGCCGCCCTTCAATATCGCGTAGCCGGCACGGGCGCTTCTGCCCTCCGGCCGGCGAGGTCGCCGCTCGGACGGGCTCCGCCGTTTCTCGGGAGTCGATCAGGGGCGCAGCGGGACCACCGCGGTCGCCTCGCCCACGACCTTCTCCTCGCCCTCGGCATTGTGCAGGCGCACATCGAGGTCCACCAGCGCTTCGTCGCCGTCCATCCGTTTGCCGGTGACGACGATCTTGGTCCGCAGGACCTCGTCGGGCCAGGTCTGCTTGGCGAAGCGGGCCTGGAACCGGCGAACGCGCCCGACCCCGACGTAGTCGGTGATGGCCGAGCCGAGGAACCCCATGGAGAACATCCCGTGCCCGAACACGCTGGGCTGACCGGCGGCGGTGGCCTTCACCTCGTCGTGGTGCATGGGATTGAAGTCGCCCGAGGCTCCGGCGTAGGCCACCAGGTCGGTGCGGCTCAGGACATGCGACCGCACGGGGGCCTCGTCGCCTTCGGCGACGTCCTCGAAACACAACACGTGGTCACCCATCGATCAGGCCTCCATCCTTCCGGTCCACAGGACACAGAGATGATGGCACAGTCAGTGCCCCGGTTCCGGATCGCGGGGCAGGCCCAGCAGCCGCTCCCCGATGACGTTGCGCTGCACTTCGCTGGTACCCCCGGCGATGGTCAGGCACCTGCTGTGGAGCACCCCGTGGGCTGACACTGCCGCCTCACCCTCGGTGAGGGCTCCGTCTGGACCGCACAGGCCGAGCCCGAACTCGTGCACCCGCTGTTCGAATTCGGCCCCCACCAGCTTGCCGACGCTCGATTCGGAGCCGGGTTGCAGTCCGCCCACCGAACGAAGCGTGGCCCGCATGCCCAGTTGCGCCAGCGACTGGGCCTCCGCCAACAGGAGTCCGAGCCGATCGAGCGTGACGGGGTCGTGGCGCTCGGGACGAGCCGCCATTCGGTCCAGGACGCCCTCCAAGGCCCCACCGAACGCCGAACCGGTCGAGAGCGACACCCGTTCGTTGGCCAGCGTGGTCCGGGCCAGCTTCCAGCCGCCGTCCACGTCGCCCACCACGCACGAATCGGGCACGAAGCAGCCGTCGAGGAACACCTCGTTGAACAGTTCGTGCCCGGTGATCTCACGGAGCGGCCGAATGTCGATCCCGGGTGACTTCATGTCCACCAGGAAATAGGTGATGCCCCGGTGCTTGGGCGCCTGGGGGTCGGTTCGGGCCAGGCAGATGCCCATATCGGCCCGAGCCGCCACGGAGGTCCACACCTTCTGGCCCACCAGAGACCACCCTCCGTCCACTCTGGTGGCCCGCGTCGACAGCGCGGCAAGGTCGGACCCGGCTCCGGGCTCGCTGAACAACTGGCACCACAGCAGGTCGCCGCGCAGGGTCGGCCCCACCCAGCGCTCGGCTTGCTCGGCTGTCCCGTGAGCGATGATGGTCGGGAGGGCCCAGGCCGCCACGGCCAGGTTGGGTCGCTGCAGCCCGTGATCGGCGAAGAGCTGATCGATCACCAATTGCTCGACGGCTCCGGCGCCGCGACCCCAGGGCAAAGGCCAGTGCGGCGCCATCAGACCGGCTTCGGCCAGGTCCCGTCGCAGCTCGGCCGGGTCGTCGACGGCGGCGATCGAGGCGATCACCGGGGACAGGTCACGACGCAGGCCCTCTGCCTCGGGTGGAAGGTCGATGGTCAGCCGGCGCCGCACGCCCTCGAGGGCCAGCCGGGCCGCGCCGGCCCGCAGGGGTGCGGTCCCCCCGAGGAGCTGGCGCAAGGTGGTGGCCCGGCGCAGGTGGATGTGGGCGTCGTGCTCCCAGGTGAAGCCCATGCCCCCGAGGACCTGGATGGCCCCCTTGGCCGCCTCCACATAGCCGTCCAAGGCCAGGGTCGCCGCCAGGTGGGCTGCCAGACGGACCTGGTCGCCCCCGGCCCCGAGTCCGGGACGGAGGGCGTCGGAGTCCACCAGGCGCTGATGGTCTGCCGCCATGGCCGCGTCCCAGGTGGCCGCCACCGCCTGCTCCACGGAGACCAGCATGTCGGCCAGGCGGTGCTTCACACCCTGGAACTGACCGATGGGCCGACCGAACTGCTGACGCGTCCTGGCGTGCTCGGCCGCCGTCTCCACGCACCAGCGGGCCCCGCCGACCGCCTCTGCGGAGGCCACGATCAGCGCCAGGTCGCGGATCCGCTCCGTCGGGTCACCGGGCAGCACCCGCCCGGCGGGCACGGTGACGCCACGGAGGGTCCAGCGAGCCGACCGCCGGGTCGGGTCGAAACTGGGCTGGGCCTCGACCCCCGAGGCATCCACCCGCTCGAGCACCACCCACTGCGCCGAGCCCGCCACCCACACCGGGACCAGCACCAGCGCGGCGACGGCCCCGTTGGGAATGGGCCCAATGGAGCCGTCGACCGTCACAGAGCCGTCCCCGCCTCTCTGTCCGGACAACCCGGACGGCGCCACCGCGACCCCGTCGGGGGCACCGGTGGGGAGCACCACTGACGCCGGAGTGGTCCCGTCGGCCACACCGGGGAGGATCTCCTTGGCCAGTGTCGGGCCGCCGCATTCCGACACGATGGCGCCGACCACGGCCGTGGTCGCCCACGGGCCCGGGGCCGCGGCCCGTCCGAGGGCCTCGGCCACAACCGCCAGTTCGACGAACCCCGCGCCCTGGCCGCCAGACTCCTCGGGAAGATGGATCCCGAAGGTGCCCTGGCCGGCCAGGTCCGGCCAGAAGGAGGGGAGCCCGTCCGTCGCCGAGTCGAGGGCGTCCCGCGTCACTGCGGGCGGGCAGCGGGACTCGATCCAACGCTCGAGCGACTGACGGAGCTCCTCGTGCTCGTCGC
>DASZJN010000136.1:0-8657 GCA_035948045.1 Acidimicrobiales bacterium
AATCACCCCTACCGGCCTCGCAGTCGTTCTTGGGTGGCGGATCGACCGGCGGCACCCAGGAGGACCAGGGCACCGGGATGATCATCACCTCCGGCGGCGAGGTGATCACCAACAACCACGTCATCTCCGGTGCGACCACCATCACCGTGACCCTGTTCGGCAAGGTGACGGCCATGCCGGCGACGCTGGTCGAGACCGACCCCACCAACGACGTCGCCCTGCTGCAGATCACCGGGGCATCGAACCTGCCGACCGTGTCGTACGGGAATTCGGACCATGTGCAGGTGGGTGACGCGGTGGTGGCCATCGGCAACGCCCTCGGCCTCCAGGCGGGGTCGCCCACGGTGACCCAGGGAATCATCTCCGCAACCGGCCGCACGGTGCAGGCCAGCGACTCGTCCGGCAACGCCACCGAGACGCTCACCAACATGTTCCAGACCGATGCAGCCATCAATCCGGGGAACTCCGGCGGTCCGCTGGTGGACAGCTCGGGCAAGGTCATCGGCATGAACACCGCCGTGGCCGCCAATTCCACCGGCACCTCGCAGGCCCAGAACATCGGATTTGCCATCCCGTCCAACAAGATCAGCCAGTTGCTGCCCGCGCTGCGCAACAAGTCGATCAGCTCCCAACCAAAATCGGGCAGCGCCTATCTGGGGGTGTCGTTGGAGACCCTGACCCCGCAGCTGCGGAGCCAGTACAACTTCGTGCCCGCCCAGGGGGCCGTGGTCCTTTCGGTGCAGAGCGGTTCGCCCGCCGATGTGGCCGGGTTGCAGCAGGGTGACGTGATCACCTCCTTCGACGGCAAGGCGGTGACCAGCGCCGACCAGCTGGCCGCCGCCGTGCAGAGCGACAAGCCGGGCAAGAGCGTCAAGATCGTGCTCTACCGGGGCCAGGCCCAGATGACCGTGACCGCCACCCTGAGCTCCAACGGCCAAGTGCAACCCCAGACCACCGGCTGAGTCGGTCGCTCGTCCCCCTGACCTGGCGCGCCGGCTCGGCGGTTTTCCTCTACGGTGGGTGAATCACAACCGCAGTTGGTCACCCCATGCTGGGCGATCCCGGCCCATGAAGGAGCGCGGTCCCGACGCCCCGACAGGTGCGAGCTGGATCGGCGAGCTCGGGGCCCCTCGGGCCGAGCCTGACCGCGACGGCTCGCCGCCCGATGAGGAGACGCTGGCCCGGATCCTCGAGACCGCCACCACTGTTCCCGATCATGGGGGCCTGCGACCGTGGCGCTTCGCCCTCATCACCGGGGTCGGGCGGGACCGGTTCGCGGAGGCACTGGTGGAGGGGTTGCACCAGCTGCGCGGCCCAGATCTCCCCGAGGCCGTTGTCAACAAGATGCGGTCCAAGGCCTATGCCGCTCCCTGTGCCATCGCTCTGATCGCGTCGCCTCGGCTCGAATCGAACGTGCCGGAGTGGGAGCAGGTGGCGTCGGCGTCGTGCACCGGATACGCCATGGTGTTGGCGGCGACCTCACTGGGGCTCGGGGCCGTGTGGAAGAGCGCGGCGGTGTTGGAGGCCGGTCCGGTGCGGGCTCTGTTCGCTCTGGCCGATCACGAACGGCTGCTCGGGTGGGTCAATCTGGGCCCGCCCGCCACGATGGGGCGGAAGAAGGCCCCGGACCCCGCAGCCACCGGTCTCGGGGGACTGGTCACCGTGATTGCCGAGGACGATCGACCCTTCCGCCCGTAGGGGACAGGCCACGGCCGCGGCTGGGAGGATGGCCCGATGAAAACGGAACCTGTCCTGGAGGAAGCCGCGCTGAGGGCTCGCGCCGTCGTGCAGACGATGACCGACGACGAGAAGCTCTGGTGCCTGGACGGCGACGCCCCGTTCTGGGCCGGCCTCACCTACCTGGGGGAGGGGGGCTATCACAAGAGCCCGTTTCGCGCCGCCCAGATCGAACGGCTCGGACTTGCCGGCTTCTCGTTCTCCGACGGCCCGCGGGGCGTCGTCATCGACCAGGCCACCTGCTTCCCGGTCAGCATGGCGCGGGGAGCCACCTGGGACGTCGACCTCGAGGAGCGAATCGGCGACGCCATCGGGCAGGAGTTGCGAGCGGTGGGCGCGGATCTCTTCGGTGGGGTGTGCGTGAACATCCTCCGCCATCCGGCATGGGGGAGGGCCCAGGAGACCTATGGGGAGGACCCCCACCACGTGGGCGAGATGGGGGCCGCCCTCACCCGCGGCGTGCAGCGCCACGCCATGGCCTGTGTCAAGCACTTTGCCTGCAACTCGATGGAGAACGCCCGCTTCCAGGTCGATATCGCGGTGGACGAGATCGCTCTCCACGAGGTCTTCCTCCCACACTTCCGGCGCATCGTCGACGAGGGGGTGGCGGTGGTGATGAGCGCCTACAACCGGGTCAACGGCGAGTGGTGCGGGGACAGTCGGGCTCTCCTGCACGATGTGCTGCGGGGCGAGTGGGGCTTCGAGGGCTTCGTGATCAGCGACTGGATCTTCGGCATACGGGACGCGGGCCGATCGTTGCACGCCGGCCTCGACGTGGAGATGCCGTACCGGATGATCCGGGCGGGGCACCTCGACCGGGCCCTCGACGCCGGCGAGGCGTCGTGGAGCGAGGTGGACCAGGCCGTCGAGCGGGTCGTCGCCACCCGCCTGCGCTTTGACGACGTCCTCCGCACCCCTGCTCCGGGTCGAGCGGTACTGGCCAGCGGCGCCCACCGGGCCCTGGCGCGGGAGGCGGCGGCCAAGTCGGTCGTGCTCCTGCGCAATCAGGCGGTCGGCGACGCACCCGTGTTGCCAATGGACGCCTCCGCGGGGAGCACGATCGCCCTCCTCGGGAAGCTCGGCACCGCCGTCAACCTGGGGGACGGCGGATCGAGCGACGTCTGGGCCCCCGAGGTGGTCACCGTGGCGGACGGATTGCGATCGGCGATGAACGGAGGTCGACTGACCATCGATGACGGGAACGACCCGGCGAGCGCCTCCGCACTGGCCGCCACCTCGGATGTCGCCGTGGTGGTGGTGGGGTACACGCGACGGGACGAAGGCGAGTTCATCGGTGACACCGGGACGGCCCATCTCGGCGATCTGTTCCCGGGCCAGGACGACCCGTCCCTGGCCACGCGATTTGCGGCCCAGATCGAATCCGAGCGATTGATCGAGGCGCCCGCGCACGTCGGCCCCCGATCGGACGGAGGGGGCTTCGCCGTGGGTGGGGATCGGGCCTCGCTACGGCTCCATGACGACGACGTCTCGCTCATCCGGGCCGTGGCCGCGGTCAACCCGCGCACGGTGGTGGCCGTGGTCGCCGGGAGCGCGGTGGTGATCTCGGAGTGGGACGCCGATGTCCCGGCCGTCGTGCAATCGTGGTATTCGGGCATGGAGGGCGGCAACGGGCTCGCCGACGTGCTGTTCGGCCGCGCCGATGCCAGTGGGCGACTCCCCTTCTCGGTGCCGACATCCGAGTCCGACCTCCCGCCCTTCGAATCCGGGGCTGACGCTTTCGTCTACGACGCCTGGCACGGGTACTGGCACCTGGAGCGCCAGGGAACCGTCCCCGCCTACCCCTTTGGATTCGGCCTGAGCTACACCCGGTTCGCCCTCGAGGGCGCGGAGGCCGAGTGGGCCGGGGACAAGGTCCGGGTCAGGGCGACGGTGCGCAACATCGGTGATCGCCGGGGCACCGATGTCCTGCAGGTCTACGCACACCGACAGGGCTCGACACGTCCGGCCCGGCTGGCGGCCTTCGCCCGCGTCGAACTGGATGCCGGCGAGCGTTCCGTCGTCGAGGCCACCATCGGGTGTTCGGCGCTGGCCGAGCGCGACGTCGAGTCCCACTGGATGACGGTGCGCCGGGGCCACTATGAGCTGCGCGTGGCCCACCACGCCACCGATCCGGGGATCGGGCTGGCGGTGGACATCCACCACGAGACCCGGCTGTAGGACGTGTCGGCCGCCAACCATCCGGACGCGGATCCCGGGGGGGGCTACCCACTGACGATCAGTCGGACCGCACTGTCGAAGAACGCCTGGGTCCGCAGGTGACCGTGACGCTCGTCCCATCGTCCCGAGGCCAGATCGGCGGCCAGCGATTCGACCGCCCGTCGTTCGGCCTCCCGGTCGATGAAGGTCCAGGCCGACTGCGATCGGCGCACCTCCGGGTCGAGGAAGGCCTCGGGGCGGCCGTAGAAGGCCTCGGTGAAACCGTCGGGACAGTCGAAGGGAACGGCCACCGGGTGGACGGTGGTGCCGTCACCCAGAGCCTCGACCAGGACGGCGATGGTCGGATACCGGCGTGACTCGATCTCGATGAGATCCGGGGCGTACTCGACCAGCCACAGACGGTCGAGTGCCCCGGGGTCGAAGGTGAGGATGACCACCGGCCCGGTGGCCACCCGCCGCATCTCGTCAATGCCGGCCACCGGGTCGGGCCATTGGTGGATGGTCACGGTGGCCATCGCCGCATCGACGGCATCGTCGGGGAAGGGGAGCGCTCCGGCCACTGCCCTCACAGCAGGGGAGCGGTCGGCCCGGCGTTGGGCGAGCATGGTGCCGGACGGCTCGACGGCGATGACGGCCCGGTCCGCCGGTTCGTACGATCCGGCGCCGGCGCCCACGTTGAGGACGGTGTGCGCTGGTCCCAGGGAGGCGTGGATCAGGGCGGCGATGCTCGGATCCGTGCGGCGCCGGCGGGCGTAGCCCGTCCCGAATCGGGCGTAGTCGACGTCGCCCGACGGTTGGGTCAATATCCCCACCGTGCCAGAGGAGGGCCTAAACCCGCCTCCGCGGCACAGTGGCCACAGAGATCCATCCGGCTGGCACCCGGTCGGTCGGAGGCGGCCACCCTGCGCCACCCGTAGCGGCGGGCCTCTTCGAGGCACGCCGACTCCGACCATCGCGGCGTGGTCCGGGTTCCGCACTTCCCGCAGGTACGAAAGAACGCCTCGTCGTCGTAGAGATCGTCGAATCTCAGATCGTCATGTTCGTGGTCCATGGTGGTGTCTCCGTTCTGGAGAATACCGCCGTCAGCCATGGGCTCACGAGCTCCTCATAGGATGAGGGTGAAAGTGCGGGCCTCGTTGCCAACCCTGGGCGCCGGGGTCCTGCGGGACTGGCTCACCCGGTCTCGCCTGGTTGTTTTTCCACAGGGGAGGGAACTGGATGGCTGCAGGAGTCGATCGGAACGCGGGGATCATCGCTGAATTTCGGGCCAATGCGGGCAGGGTCGGCGGCCCGTTCGAGGGGGCGCCCCTCCTGTTGTTGACAACAACCGGTGCGAGGTCGGGAAGGGTGGGGGTAAAGCCGGTGATCTACCTGGACCTGGACGACCGACTCTACGTGTTCGGATCCAAAGGCGGCGCTCCGACCAGTCCCGATTGGTATTACAACCTGGTGGCTCACCCGGCGGCCTCGGTCGAGGTCGGGACCGAAGCCTATGAGGTGACGGCCACGGTGCTCGAGGGCGCGGAGCGGGACCGGGTGTTCGCCGAACAGGCTCGCCGTTATCCGGCGTTCGCCGAATACCAGGCCGGCACAGAGCGAACGATCCCGGTGGTGGCACTCGACCGTCGGTAGCCCGTTACGCCGACTCGTCCATGGACTGTCTTTGCCGAGGGACCGGCACCGACGGTCGGCGCTGCAGTAATATAGTCACCGTGACGAAATCACCCGATACACCACGGTGCGGCTGGTGTCGCCGTCCCTTCGATCAATTGCCGGGGGCGGGGAGGCCCCGACTGTTCTGCAGCCGTTCTCATCGACAGCGGGCGTACGAAGCCCGCCGCCGAGCGGACTCGTTGAAGATTCCCGCGGGACAGGTCATCGTCAGCGAGGCGGATCTGCGGTCCTTGCACGACCGGTTGTACCAACTCGAATCGGCCGTCGAGGATGTTCGCGCTGACCTCAATGACCGTTCGGGGGCAAAGGCCTACCAGGAGGCATTCGAGCACCTTTACGACTCGGCAAAAGACCTGGTCGGAATGGTTGTGGAGCCCGTCCGGGAGTAGGTTTTCGTCTCCCACAAACCGCCGATAATGTATATTATGTCAGGTCGAGAAGGCGTGAGGCCGGGGTTGGACGGCATTCGGAGTCCTTGCTCTCCCTGTACACCCCCGACTGCAGTGCGGAGCGACGGCTCGGCGCCGTCGAGGGCGCGACGTTATGGGTCTTGGGCGGACGCCCCTGGAGTGCAGAGCGGGCCTAGACGGCCCTGAGGAGCCGATAGTCGGCGTCAGACCAGTCCAGGTCGCAGGTTCGGCACCGCCAGCTGGTTCCGCGGCTGGACAGGTGAGCCGAGCGAACGATGAGCTTCGGCACCTCCTCTGATCCACAACTGGGACAGATTCGAAACGCCTCAGATTCGCTCATGGCCGACCTCCGACTCGGTGGCTGTCTCCTGTGTCATCGACAGTACTGCGCCGATCTTGAGCTGGCTGGTCGCCCCGGGACGCCCCGGAGTCGGATTCTGGCCGCCGACAGACTCGTTTGGCCTGAAATACCTCTCCCCAGGGCTGGTGGGCGGCATGGTGACCACTGCGTTGTGGGGGAAGGCTGGGTCGGACGGTCTGGTGTCCGATCCCCCGGCGATCTGTCTGCGAGGATCTTGCGATGCCACCGGGTTCGGGACCACGTGAGGGTGACGAGCAACGCATCGTTGACGGTGAGATGGCGCGGTCTTTTGCCATGTTGCTGGAGCCGTCCGACCTCCCCGGCAGTCGTTGGAGAATTGCCGAAGAACGCTCGTGGCCTACCGGTCAGCTCGATCCCGCCAGCGAGAAGAGTCAGCGGGCGCTGGAGTTCGGGGGCGTGACCGCCTGGAGGTCGTTCGACGAGGTGGAATCGTCGAGGTCCGCCTGGGTCGAGGTCGTGCCGTACGCGACGACCGAGGATGCCGGAGTCTCACTACGCCAGGTACCCAAGTTCTTCGTCGGGATCCTTCGACCGGGCGAGAAACTCGTCGCCGAGGGGGTTGTCGAGGATCGGACCCTACCCGGGGTCGCCGACACATGGATGTTCGAGAAGTCGACGACAGGCACGGAAGGAGACACCTGGGCGCGCTACGTCGGTGGGACCATCGGTCGGATCCTGTTCATCACCTCCTTCTCAAGATCCGGAGCAGTGTGGCCTTGGGCCGAGGTCATCGAGCTGGCTCGGCTCCAGGCGGAGAAGGTCCGTGGGTGAGCTCTCCACCTGGTCTCGTTCGAGCCACTCGAAGCGCTGGCGCCACCTAGGATGGAGCCGGACCGCCCTCCGGAAGCATCCTTGTGGAGGCGCAGCGAAGTCAAGGAGGAATTGTGGCCGAGATCGTGAAACTCCCACCGAAGATGAAGTTTGACTCCCCCGAGGAGGAGCGACTCCATCGCAAGCAACGACTGGCGGCGGCCTTCCGGCTCTTCTCCAAGTTCGGCTTCGACGAGGGGGTGGCTGGCCACATCACGGCTCGTGACCCGGAGCGCGCCGACCACTTCTGGGTGAATCCGCTCGCCGTGCACTTCGGTCACATCCGGGTGTCCGATCTGATCCTGGTGAACGACCGTGGAGAGGTGGTCGAGGGAGACAGGCCGGTCAATACCGCCGCCTTCGCCATTCACTCCCAGATCCACGCGGCGCGTCCTGATGTGATGGCCGCCGCCCACGCCCACTCGATCTACGGCAAGTCGTGGTCCGCTCTCGGACGCACACTCGACCCGATCACCCAGGACGTGTGTGCCTTCTTCGAGGATCACAGCGTGTTCGACGACTACACCGGCGTGGTGCTCGACATCGGGGAGGGCAAGCGCATCGCCCACGCGCTGGGAGACAACAAGGCAACTATCCTGCGGAATCACGGCTTGTTGACGGTGGGCCATTCGGTCGACGAGGCGGCGTGGTGGTTCATCACCATGGAGCGCTCGTGCCAGGCTCAGATTCTCGCCTCCTCGGCGGGCACGCCCGTGCTCATCGATGCCGAGATGGCCCGCATGACCGAGGGCCAGGTCGGCTCCCACCTGGCCGGCTGGTTCAGCTTCCAACCGCTGTTCGATCGGATCGTGCGCGAACAGCCAGACCTTCTCGACTGATCGGCCCGGGATCGGTCCCGGGTCTCGAGGGAGCCATCAGTCGTCCCTAGGGTCGGGGTTTTGCTCGAGGGTGATGATGACCACGGGGATCACCCGTCTGGTGTGTCGTTGGTAGACGTCGTAGCGACCGGTCACCCCCCGATGGAAGATGCGGGACATCCCTCGATTGGTGCGGTTGACGAGGGGCCAGAGCTGCGCCCGCTCGTCGGCGTCGGCCACCCGGGCCACCGCCGGCGTCACCAGGCGGCCGAGGCGAACGGTCACCGCGGGATCGGCTTGGAGGTTGAGGAGCCATGCGGGAGGTCGGTCGCTTCCCCCGTTGGAGGCCACCACGATGACGTCGCCGCGGTCGCGACAGTAGGTGAGACCGTTGGTGCGGGCCAGCCCGGACTTCCGCCCGGTGGTGGTGAGGAGGAGCGCGGGGACCCGATTGCTGTGCTTGCCGAAGCGCCCGTCCGTTTTCTCATAGATGAACTTGTGGAACCTGAGATACGGGTCCACCAGGCGGGTGGTGAAGATGCCGTCCACGGATTGCCGGTCGGGTGGTCAGCCCCTGGCGTCGAACGTGGGGACCAAGGTCCGGGCCGCCCTGGCCTCGTCCACTCTCCGCACCGGGGTCTCGTGGGG
>DASZJN010000137.1:0-3860 GCA_035948045.1 Acidimicrobiales bacterium
GTCAGCACCATCTCGGGCGCCTGCGTCGAGGCCATCGGCGCCGAGGCGGCGGACCTCGGGGCGCAGGTGTTGGACTGCGGTGTCAGTGGTGGACCGAGGGCGGCCGCCAGCGGAGACCTGGTCTGCATGGTGGGCGGTGACCCTCACGTGATCGAGCGAGTCCAGCCGGTGTTCGATGCCATCGGCTCGCTGACGGTGACCATGGGACCCTTCGGCGCCGGTCTGGCCGCCAAGCTGGCTCGCAATCTGGTGCAGTACGGTTCGTGGTTGGCCGCCTACGAAGGCCAGCGGCTGGCCGAGGCGGCGGGCATCGAGCTCGCCAGTCTCGCCACGGTGATCCGGGCCAGTGACGCCCTGATCGGTGGGGCCTCAACGCTGATGTTCCGCTCGACCGTGGCCCAGTTCACCGAGGATGACGACAAGGGGTTGATCGGAGCCATGCAGGCGGGGGCATCGCTGGCCCACAAGGATCTGCAGGCTGCCCTCGAGATGGCACGGGCCCTCGATGTCCGGTTGCCGCTGGCCGAGATGACCGAGGCGCGCTGCGACGAGGTCTTCGGAATCGGCGAGGTCGGGGCATGACTCCGTCGGCGGCCGCCGGCCCGCATGCCTCGGGGGTCCATCGCAATGGGGAGGATGTCCGACCATGAGTGAGCCCGACGCCGGGGGACCAGTGGAACGAGCCGGTGGCGAGCCTCGGGACCCCGGCTCGGCCCGGGCCCGAGGCATCGCCAAGATGCAGGAGGTCTACGGGTTCTCCGTCGACCCGGACACCATCGCCGGACCCTACGTCGCCTTCACCGTGGACCACCTCTTCGGCGAGGTGTGGACGAGGCCGGAGCTGGACAACCGCGACCGTCGGCTCATGACCATCGGGGTCCTGGCCGCCCTGGGCCAGTCCCAGTTGGTGGAGATCCAATTCCAGTCGGCCCTCGACCGGGAGGAGCTGACCGAGGACCAGGTGCGCGAGACGGTGGTGCATCTGGCCCACTACGTCGGCTGGCCGCTGTCGACCGGGATCAACGAGGTCGCCGAAAAGGTCATCGCCCGCCGGCATCGAACGGCCGAGTCGTGACCGCACCCGCGCCTGTCACTGAACCCGGCGCGGCCGATCCGTCCCCCATGGTCCGGTTCAACTTCACCGACAAGGTGGCCATCGTCACCGGCTCGGGTGGCGGTATCGGTCAGGCCTACGCCGAGGCTCTGGCCGCGGCGGGCGCCTCGGTGATGGTGGCCGACATCGCCGGGGAGCGGGCCACCGAGGTGGCGGAGGGCATCCGTTCGTCGGGAGGCAGGGCCGATTCGGTGCGGGTTGACGTGGCCGATCCGGGATCGGCGGCGGAGATGGCCGCACGGACCGTCGACCGGTTCGGCGGCATCGACTATCTGGTCAACAATGCGGCCATCTTCGGAGGGATGCAGCTCGACCTGCTGCTCACCGTCGACTGGGAGTATCTCAACCGATTCCTGTCCGTCAACATGCTCGGTGCCCTCAACTGCGTGCGAGCTTGCTACCCGGCCATGAAGGAACGGGGTGGCGGCGCCATCGTCAACCAGTCGTCCACCGCCGCCTACATGTACGCCGGCTTCTACGGTCTGGCCAAGGCCGGGGTCAATTCCATCACCCAGCAGCTGGCCCATGAACTAGGCGGCCAGCACATCCGCACCAATGCCATCGCCCCCGGACCGATCGACACCGAGGCGTCGCGGACGGTGGTCCCCGAAGCCTTCATGAAGCCGATCCTCGCCTCGCTGGCCCTCAAGCGACAGGGAGAGACGGCGGACCTGGTGGGCATGTGCCTGTTCCTGCTGTCCGACGAAGCCTCGTGGATCACCGGCCATGTCTTCAACGTTGACGGCGGCCAGGTGGTCCGCCCGTGACCGACCACCGCATCGACGTCGAGGACGACGACGGTGTCCGGCTGATCGCCTTCGACCGCCCCGAGGTCCGCAACGCCTTCGACGCCGCCATGTACGCGGCCGTGACCGGGGCGCTGGCCGAGGCGCTGGCCGATGATCGGACCCGGGTGGTGGTGCTCACCGGTCGAGGGACGGCGTTCACCTCCGGACAGGACCTACGAGAGATGGCGGCCATCGCCACGGGCGCCGTCGGGCCCGCGGCCGGCTCGGGATTCCAGGGCCTGCTCGACACGGTGGTCTCCTTCGACAAGCCGCTGCTGGCCGCCGTGCATGGCGTCGGAATCGGCCTCGGCCTGACCTTGCTCGGGCACCTGGACGCCGTGCTCCTCGAGGAGGGCACCCGGCTGCGCGCACCGTTCGCGGAACTGGGTGTGCCACCCGAGGCGGCCAGCAGTTGGTTGCTGCCGCAGCGGATGGGATGGCAACGAGCCGCGGCGCTGTTGCTGGCCTCGGAATGGATCGATGCCCACCAGGCGGTCGAGGCGGGGCTCGCCTTGCGAGTGTGCCCGGCCGGTACCGCATTGGAGGAGACCATGGCCCTGGCCCGCCGGATCGCCTCGTTCGCCCCTCATGCCACCCGGGAGATCAAGCGCTTGATGATGGCCGCTGACCGATCGGGCATCGATTCGGCCCGGGCTCGCGAAGAAGCGGCATTCGCCTCGCTGTTTGCTCATCCCGCCAACAATCCCGGGGCGCAGCTCACCGCCGGCCTGGAGACCTGAGCGGCCGTGCGCCTGGGTATCACCTCGTTCCTCACCGACCGCGCCATGGCGCCGGCCGACCTGGCCGTGGCCGTCGAGGAGCGCGGGTTCCATTCCCTGTACCTTCCCGAGCACACCCATCTTCCGGTCCGGGCCGATGCGCCTCCGGCGCTGGTCGAGGGCGTCAACGCCGAGGACTATCGGCGCAGCCTCGATCCGTTCGTGGCCCTGGCCACCGCGGCGTCGGTGACCGATCGGCTCGCCCTGGGTACCGGGGTCGTGCTCGCCGCCCAGCACGATCCGATCGTCCTGGCCAAGCAGATCGCCACCCTCGATCACCTGAGCGGGGGCCGGGTCGTCCTCGGGATCGGGTTCGGATGGAACCGGGCGGAGGCAGCCGACCACGGCGTGGCCTTCGAGTCGCGCCGGGAGGTAGCCCGGGAGCACGTCCTCTGCATGCAGGCCCTGTGGTCCCAAGAGCGGGCCGAGTTCCACGGCCGCTACGTCTCCCTCGATCCCTGCTGGAGCTGGCCCAAGCCGATCCAGCAACCGCGGGTGACCACCCTGGTCGGCGGGGGCGCCACCCCGTCGGTGTTCGCCGCCGTCGCCGAGTATGCCGACGGATGGATGCCCATCGGCGGCTCGGGATTGGCCGAGGCCGTTCCCCAGCTCCGACAGGCGGTCGAGGATCGGGGTCGGGACCCGCAGGCCATCCGGGTGGTCCCGTTCGGGACGATACCCAGCGACCAGAAGCTCGCCTACTACCAGAGCCTGGGGATCGGGGAGGTGGTGTTGCGGGTGCCCTCGGGCAGCGCAGACCGGATGCTGGTGGAGCTGGACAAGCTCGCCGCCTACCTCGAGCAGTTCGATGGCGATGATGAGTGAGCACCTGGACGGCGCTTCGATCCCCACGTCCAAACCCTGGAGCGGGGGAGGTCGCGAGGAGCTGGCCGCAGCCGTCAGGAGATTGATGGTGGCCTCGGTGTCCGCGGCGGCGCCGCCCGAGCTCTTGGCCGATGCCGCCAACCGAGTGGCGGCCCTGGCCGACGAGCTGAGCCGTCATGTGCCGGCTTCGGGCCCAGAGCCCACCGCCAGGTACGCCGATCAGTCGGTCCCACCCTCCGAAGCGGACACGCTGGCCGCGGCCATGCCCTTCGACATGGTCATCGGTTCCTGCAATCCGGTGGCGTTGCCGCTCACGGTCGAGTTCGATCCGCCCAAGGCCATCGGGCACGCGGT
>DASZJN010000138.1:0-2882 GCA_035948045.1 Acidimicrobiales bacterium
GACAGCCGGGTTCGGCGGCGATCGCCGAGGGCGTCGAGCTCTGGGCCACCGTCGGCCTTCATCCCCACGATGCCGTGGACGGGGTCGACTCGCTCGACGGGCTGCTGGCATCGGAGCTGGAGGAAGGCGGGGAGCGGCGGGCCGACCAGGACGGCACGGCCGAGGACGGCACGGCCGAGGACGGGGCACGACCGGTGGTGGTGGCGATCGGCGAGTGCGGTCTCGACTACCACTACGACCACTCGCCCCGGGCGGTGCAGCGGGAGGCGTTCGCCCTCCAGGTCGAACTGGCCCATCGCCACGGCCTGGCCCTGGTCATCCACACCCGGGAGGCGTGGGACGACACCTTCGACATCCTCGCCGCCGGTGGGGTGCCCGAGCGGGCGGTCGTCCACTGCTTCACGGGGGGTCCGGATGAAGCCCGCCGGTGCCTCGACCTCGGAGCCTCGATCTCGTTCAGCGGCGTGGTCACCTTCAAGAACGCCGCCGATGTGCGTGAGGCCGCCGCCCTCTGCCCCATGGACCGCCTGCTGGTGGAGACCGACACGCCCTTCCTGACCCCCGTCCCGCACCGGGGAACTCTCAACGAACCATCGAGGGTTCCACTCATTGGGGCTGCGATTGCCCTGGTCAAGGGGATTGAGACTTCGAAGTTGGCCGAGGCTTCGACCCGCAACGCGCGGGTCATGTTCGCCCTCTGAGGCGGCCGCACGCCCCCTTGTGAATTCGGGCACGACCGCTGCCCTTCGGGAGCAGCGGCGGCCGGTCGGGTTTGATTGTCCGGGGACAACCTGTCTAACCTTTGGCCGTCGGCCGCTTATTAAGCGGTCGTTTTGTATTGCAGCGCATGTCGTTCGGGCTGCAAACGCAGGAAACCGGTGGGCGGTCGTCGGACGCCCGCCGGGGGTCGGCTTGGAGGAGCCGGCCCACCCGCCCCCCTCACGGGGGCGGATGTGCGCCATGTGGGCCCCCGGGTCCGGAGGGCGCAGCCCAGCAGTCCCAAGAGGAGAGTGGAGTCCTGAGGACCAAAATCCAACGGGGGAGCCGGCCCGGCGCCGCGCTGCTCCTGTGTGGAGCGGTGCTGATCGTGCCGCTCCTGCTGATCCAGAACGACACGAGCGCCTCGGCATCGCCGGCCGCAAGCAGGACTCCGAACCCTCGCCCGCCCAGCGGTGGGGTACCTCCGTGGCAACTCGCCTCGGAGACCCGGGCTCGGTCGGCCTCCGGAGCAGCCGCAGCCACAACCGGCCAGACGGCGACCGCCGGGACCACGACGGCACCGGCGACCACCTTGGCGACCGCGCCCCCGTCAGGCTCCTCGGCCCAGGAGATCGCACAGCGGGTGGTGACCACCCCGACCACGACCCCCGTGACGGCACCCCCGACCACCACGACCACCACGCCGCCCCCGGTGGCAACGGCCCCGGCCGGTCCGGTCCACTACGGACAGGTCACCTACTACGACCATCCGGCCGGTCGGTGCGCCAGCCCCTTCCTGCCCTTCGGCACGGTGGTGCAGGTGACCAACCCGGCCAACGGCGCGTCGGCAAGCTGCGTGGTCGATGACCGCGAGGCGGACACCGCTCGCTCCATCGACCTGGCCACGGCAACTTTCGCCGAGCTCGCTCCCCTGTCCCAGGGCGTCATCGATGCCCAGTTGAGTTGGTGAGCGGCGGGCTGCCAGGTCACCAGGGCCACCGCATGCCGGTCCGCTCGACACGGCACTGACTGCGGGGTGGTGTTGCCCTGGCGGATCGGCGTGCTCACCGGCCGTCTCGGCACGATAGGTTTTCGCCGTGCCCGTCGCCCGTCCCACCGCCCTGCGACTCCGGTGGATCGTCTGGCATCCCCAGGAGAAGCTCTGGACATGGACGGCCGTCCGGGCCGTCCACAAGGTCCTCGGCGACAGTGTGGTGGCCAAGGGCGTGCTCGGAGCGATCGTCACAGCTGACTCATTTCTCCTGGTAGTACGGGTCCTTGCCCGCAGAGTCCGATTCGCCGCGGCCCACCGGATGGACGCCAGGGGCGGCGCCTCACCCCGTCCTAAGGTCCTCTACCTCGATTGCGGTGTGCACAAGGAGGGTCTCCAGATCCGCTGGATGCACGAGTGGTTCAGCTCCCGCTATGACCTCGAGATCCTGGGCTTCGAGGCCGGGAGCGGGCACATCGCCGACGCCAGGTCGGAGCTGGCCGATATCGAAGGTGTGCAGCTCGAACATGTGGCCCTGGTCGGGCCCGATCACGTCGGCGACGAGGTCGAGCTCTACCTGAGCGGCGGGCAGAGCCGCGGCAAGGGCGACTCGCTCTTTTCGACCCGTGGCCAACGATCGGAGACCGTCCCGGCCCGAAGGCTGAGCAAGGTGCTGGCCGACCGGGGCTGCTCGTCCGACACGATGCCGGTCATCCTCAGGATGAACATCGAAGGGGCCGAGCAGTTCGTGATCCAGGACCTTCTCGACACGGGTCTGACCGCTTCCATCGACGGCTACTACGGGATGTGGGACGACGTGTCGAAAATCGATCCGAAGGCGGACAAGCGCTTTCGCCGACTGCTGCGGGCCCACGGCATCACCAACGCCACCTTCAATGATCGGGATCTGCCCTACCGTCTGCGGCGGTTCGCCATACGGACCGACATCGCGACCTCGATCCGCTCGGGACTGGTCCGAGTGCGAAATGCGGACCACAGACCGATCGGCTGAGTTCGCCTTCCTTTCGGCAGCGCCCCGTCCCGTCGGGAGAGCCCGTTCTCGGCGAGGCTGTCGCTTCGTCGGCTCTTCCGAACCTACTGGCCTGGTTCCTCATCTCGGGTTCGGTTTTTCAACGGCGAATAAGGATCTCGGCAATTCGAGGTTGTGCCTCAACGGTCCGGCACAATCGAA
>DASZJN010000139.1:0-6073 GCA_035948045.1 Acidimicrobiales bacterium
CGGTGCCGACAAGAGCGCGCACACCCTATCCAATATGGCGTCGGCCACGGCATCCTTGGTGCGCAGCGGGATTCCGGTCACCGAACCGTCCGCACCGAAAATGGTGACTTCGTTGGTGTCATGGTCGAATCCGACCCCGGCGGCCGAGACGTCGTTGGCGACCATCAGGTCGACCCCTTTGGCGGCCAGTTTGGCCACGGCCCGCTCCGAGACCTGTTCGGTCTCCGCCGCGAATCCCGCCAGCACCTGCCCCTTCCGTCGTCGGCGTCCCAGCTCCGAGAGGATGTCCGGAGTGGCCTCGAGGATGATTTCAGGGACGCCGTCCACCTTGTGCAGCTTCGAGTCCCAGGCCGCCTTGGGACGGAAATCGGCCACGGCCGCAGCCATGATCACCACGTCGGCGGTTTGGGACCGGGCCAGCATGGCGGCTTCCATCTCGGCCGCCGACCCCACCCGGTCCACCGTCACCCCCTCGCTCACCACCCGGTCGGTGGTGGTCACCAGCACGACGTCGGCCCCACGCCGCCAGGCGGCCTCAGCCAGGGCGTGCCCCTGCTTGCCGGACGAGCGATTGGTGATGAAGCGGACCGGATCGATGGGCTCGCGGGTGCCTCCGGCCGACACCACCACCCGGACGCCGACCAGATCCCCGGGGGCGAGGCCGTCGCCACCGTCGTCTCTGTCGGTGTGACGCTCGGCGGCCAGGCCCAGCAGTTCCAGCACCGCCGCCACGATCACCGACGGCTCGGCCATCCGACCGGTGCCCACATCCCCGCCGGCCAGGCGCCCCTCGGCGGGTGGGACCACCGTGACCCCTCGAGCGCGCAGGACGGCCAGGTTGTCCTGGACCGAGGGGTGCTCCCACATCTCGGTATGCATCGCCGGACAGACCACCACCGGCGCGGCCGTGGCCACCAGCGTCGTGGTCAGCAGATCGTCGGCGAGACCAGTGGCATAGCGGGCCAGGAGGTCAGCGGTGGCCGGCACCACGACGATCAGATCTGCCCGCTGCCCCAGGCGGGTGTGGGGGATGGGTGAGGCTTCGTCCCACAGGCTCATCTGCGCCGGCTCCGAGCCCAGCGCGTCGAACGTCGCCTTTCCGACGAACCGGGTGGCCCGGTCGGTGAGGACGGGTGCCACATGGATGCCGGCGTCGACCAACCGGCGGCACACCTCGACGGCCTTGAAGGCGGCAATCCCGGCCGACACCCCCAGGACCACGAAGGGTTGGGCCCGGCTGTCCGGAGAGGTCATGGCCGGTCCGCGGTTCCCGTGCCCATCCCTGTCGATGCCATCATGCCGCCCCCGAACCCTCCGACCAACTAGTCGGTGGTCTCGTCCGACTCTGAAGCCTCGGCGCTCGTCTCTTCACTCTCGAGCAGGGCCAGTGCCGCCGCCTCGGCCATCGCCACTTCCTCGGGGTCGGGCCGACTGTAGGTCGCCTTGGCTGCGGCCACTTCCTCGAAGGCGATCGACAGCGGCTTGCCCGAGGCCGAAGCGACCTGCGGCGGCACGACCACGCCGAGGCCCTCCCCCAGTGAGTTGTAGTAGCTGTTGACCTGACGGGCCCGTCGCGACGCCAGGGCGACCAGGGTGAACTTCGAATCCACCTTGTCGAGAAGGCTCTCGATCGGTGGGTCCATGAGCGTGGTCTGAGGTTGGGCCATCACGATCCTTCAGGTAGGTCGTCGGGGGTGGTCAGAGGCTGCGTCGGAAGTGCCGCCGGTCCCCCGCGACGTGGGCACCGCCCTAGTGGGCGGCAGACCGATAGCGCTCCACTATACCGGCCACATGGGCCGTGGCTTGCGTCACGTCGTGGTTGACCACCACGGCATCGGCGATCTCGATCCCCATTCGCTCTTCCTCCGCCCCCTCCTCGAGGCGCCTGGCGATGTGGGGCTCGTCGTCCCCACGGGCCCGTAGACGCTCCTCCTGAACCGCCGGAGAGGGGGGTTTGAGCAGGATGAGGACGGCGTCGGGTCGCTGGCGGCGAACCTGTTGGGCCCCCTGGAGATCGATCTCGAGCAGGACGTCGCTCCCGGCCGGTGAGACGGTCACCGGGGTCCCGTACAGGTTCCCCAGGAACTCGGCCGATTCGAAGAAGACGCCGGCGTCGATAGCCGATTCGAATTCCTGGCGATCGACGAAGACGTAGGCATCCTCGGGCTCATCGGGTCGACGTTTCCGCGTGGTCCACGACCGGCTCAACCAGAGGTCTGGAACCTGCCTCACCAGTCGGTCGGCGATCGTCCCCTTGCCGGCGCCGCCCGGGCCGAAGAGCACGAAGATCAGCGGTGCAGCCCGGACGTCAGTGCCGGCAGTACGCCCTTCGTTCAGCGGGCGGTCTCGCGCAGCAGGGACTCGCGCTGATTGCTTCCCAGCCCCTGCAGTCGCCGGCTCTCGCTGATCCCGACCGTGTCCATCAGGCGTCGTGCCTTGACCTTGCCGAGGCCGGGGAGCGACTCGAGGACGGAGAGCACCTTCATCTTTCCCACCGTCTCGTTGGAGTCGGCGGTGGTGAGGAGCTCGGACAGGGTGATCGACCCCAGTTTGAGCTTCTCTTTGACCTCGGCCCGCTCACGGCGGACCTTGGCTGCCTTGGCCAGGGCAGCCTGGCGCTGTTCGGGAGTGAGTGCGGGCGGTTGCGGCATGGTCGAGACGATAGCGCCTCTTCGGACACACGGCACACGAACAGGGCCGCGACCTCGACTTGGGGGGTGGTGCGGTGTTGCTGCGGGCTCGGGCGCCGGCCGACGACATGGGAGCGGTCGGCCGTCAGGAAGCTCGGCACCGGGGCCACGGTCAGGGTGGATACTGGGGCCATGGTCACCGTGGATCTCAACGCTGATCTGGCCGAGGGAGAGCACCTCACACCCCTCGATCTGACCATCCTGGACGTCGTGACCAGCGCCAGCCTGGCCTGCGGCTTTCACGCCGGCAACCGGGCGGTGATGCGAGCGGCGGCGGCGGCGTGCCTCGCCCGGGGGGTCACCATCGGGGCGCACGTCTCCTACCGCGATCGGACCGGCTTCGGGCGTAGGCCCGTGCACCCGCCGGCCGGCATGCTGGTGGCCGACATCACCGAACAGTGCGAAGTGTTGTCCGGCGAAGTCGACGCCGCCGGCGGCGAGGTGGCCTACGTCAAGCCCCATGGCGCCCTGTACAACCAGATGGGCGTGGACGCCGCCGTGGCGGCCTCGGTCGTCGAGGCGGTCGCCCTCCAGGGCATCAGGGTGGTGGTGGCCCAGGCCGGGACGGTCGTGGCCGACCGGGCGCGTGAGGCCGGGTTGCGAGTCGTCCCCGAGGGCTTCCCCGATCGCGGCTATCGACCGGATGGACGTCTGCAGGACCGGGCTGGGCACGGCGCTCTGATCACCGATCCCGCCGTGGCCGGCCGTCGGGCGGTCTCCCTGGTGAACCGCGGCGGCGTCGACGCCGTCGATGGCGCCTGG
The DNA here is from genome assembly GCA_035948045.1 of Acidimicrobiales bacterium. Lineage (GTDB taxonomy): Bacteria > Actinomycetota > Acidimicrobiia > Acidimicrobiales > RAAP-2 > Bog-756. The sequence goes on from DASZJN010000139.1 coordinate 3,453, forward strand.
ACCCCGATCGCGGCGGAGACCCTGTGCATCCACGGCGACACCCCTGATGCCGGTGACATCGCACGGGCGGTACGGGCGGCTCTCACGGCCGAAGGCATCCTGGTCCGCCCCTTCGTACGGGGCGATCGGTGCCGAGAACCAGGCGGTCCGGTGCCGTGACGCCGCCGGTCGGTCCCTACGGCGACAGCGCGCTGCTGATCGACGTCGATGATGCGCCGTCGGCCCACCGGCTGGCCGACGCCATCGGACTGGCACAGTCCACCGGCGCTGCACCCGCGGGGGTCGACGAGGCCGTGGTCGGCTTCTGCACGGTGGTGGTCCATGTGGACCCGGAGGTGGACGAGATCGACGTGGTCGAGGCGTGGCTGGCCGACCTCGCTTCGGGGCAGGCCAGAACCGACTCAGCCGGCGCCGGGCCCGGGGGCGGCAGGGGCACCGACGAGCCGCGACGCGTGGACATTCCCGTGACCTTCGACGGTCCCGATCTCGATGCGGTGGCGGCCAGCATCGGCCTGACCACCGCCTCGGTGATCGACCTGCTCGTGGGCGCGGACCTCCAGGTGGCCTTCCTGGGGTTCGCCCCGGGATTCCCCTACCTGGTCGGCCTCCCCCCCGAGCTGGCCTCGATCCCCCGCCGGCCCACGCCCCGAACGTCGGTCCCGGCCGGCTCGGTGGCCGTGGGCGGAGGGTTCGCAGCCGTCTACCCGCAGGCCACTCCGGGTGGCTGGATGCTGTTGGGACACACTGCACTCCGGCTGTTCGATCCGGACAGAACGCCCTACACGTTGGTGCGTGCCGGTGACACGGTGCGGTTCTCGATCAGCCCGCCGTCGGCACCGGGGGGCGTTCCTGGTTCGTTCTCGAGCGGGTGGACCGGCCGACCCGTAGCGGCCGACCATCCGATGGGGGGGCCGAAGAGCACCTCGTCGGGACGGCGGACGCCTCTCAGGGCCACTGGCACCCGATTCGTGGAAGTCCTCGATCCCGGGCTCCTGTCCCTGGTGGAGGACATCGGTCGCCGGGGGGTGGCCGACATCGGCGTACCCCGCGCCGGTGCCGCCGATCCCGAGACCATGCGGCTGGCCAATCGGCTGGTCGGCAATCCCGACGGCGCGGCGACCATCGAGGTCACCGCAGTGGGCCCGACGCTCGAATTCAGTGGCGACGCCCATGTGGCGGTGGTGGCGTCGGCGGCCGACGGGGTGAGCGTGTGCATCGACGGGCTCCCCGTGGCCCCTGACTCCGTCTCGCCGGTCCGACCCGGGCAGGTCGTGGCCATCGGCCGGGTGAGTGCCGGGCTGCGGGCCTACGTGGCGGTGGCCGGGGGCCTGGCCATACCCCTCGTCATGGGCTCACGCTCGTCGGACATGCTCAGCGGCTTGGGCCCGGGACCCCTGATGACCGGTGACCAACTCGACCTGGGTGCCCCGACCCGGCCCCACGGCATGCTGTCCCACCCGCTCGATCCGGCGTCGGGCCCGGCGCCGACCGCCATCCAGGTCATGCACGGACCTCATCGCTTCCCCGGACCGGACCGCCACGAGCTGGTTTCCCGGGTCTGGACCGTGGGTGACGCCTCCAATCGGATCGGCATCCGGCTTTCCGGCGAGGGCCGGCCCCTCGGTGCCGGTGCTCCGGAGACCACGTCGACGGCCATGATCACCGGCGCCATCCAGGTTCCCCGTGACGGCAATCCCATCATCTTGATGCCCGACCACGCCACCCTCGGCGGCTATCCGGTGATCGCCTGTGTGATCGCGGCCGATGTCGCCAAGCTGGGCCAGCTCCGACCGGGTGACAAGGTGAGGTTCGCGCCCGTGGACCGCCAGACGGCTCGCCACGAGCGCCTGCGGCGCGAGCGGATCCTCGCCGGGAGGGTGTCGGGGTGGTTCCCGACCGAGGCCGGTACGTGACCCCTCGGGGGCCGCCGAACGGAACAGGTGATCCCCGGGTGGCCTCAGCACGTTGACGAGTAGGTCGGCGCGCCGGGACCGGGTTGCGGACGATCGACCTCACCACCCCGGTCCGAACGCAGGATCGCCCCGAGGTGGACGACGTACCACTCTCCCCGCCACGAGATCATGGATGCGATCCCGAACGAGCTGACCTGTCCGTTGATGGCGTAGACCAGCCGTGAATTCGGCACCTCGTAGTAGCCGACATCGTTGTAGCAGGTACCGACCGGCACCCAGTGGGCGTACGCCGCATCGACATCGACGCTGACCAGTGTGGCCGCCGCCGCATTCGGTCCGAGGAGTTGGTGGGCGGCGGCGACGTCCTCCTCGTATTCGACCACCAGGCGCTGGGTCCAGTCGCTCTGGGCACTGGGTATGGCCTTGAGCTGCACGTACGCCGGTTCGGGGAAGAATCCCGGCAGCGCACTCGGTCCCGATCCGGTGGACACGCCTTGCCACAGCGCCGCCATCCTGGCCGTGAATGTCGGACTGGTGGTGGTGGGAAGGGTCCCCGTCTGCGGTAGCGCACCGGGGCTCGTCGTGGTCGTTGTCGTCGGTGGCACGGTCGATGTCGTGGTGGTGGAGCGGACTCCGGTCGTGGTCGTGTCGACGCCGCCGGCTGAACGGGCCGATGCCGGCCCTTTCTCACCGGCGGCGCGGGCGACG
>DASZJN010000140.1:0-1951 GCA_035948045.1 Acidimicrobiales bacterium
CGGGGCGCTACCGGTCACGCTGCGTTCAGACCGGCCCGTTCACCCGCCCTCCCTTTTGCTGCGTCTCTGGCTGGGACGGTTCCGGTTCCGGGCCTCCGCCCGACGGGCATCACGTCGCTGGTGCCCCACTGGCCGAGCGCATTGAGCTGGACGTGGTCGCCGGTGGCTTCGACGATGCGGTTGCCGCCCACGTACAGGGCGGTGTGGTAGACGCTGGTCCAATCGGTCTGGACGTACCCCCAGAACACCAGATCGCCGGCCTGGAGGCTGCTCAAGGCCACCGATGTGCCGGCAGTGTGGTACTGGTCGTTGGCCACCCGGGCGAAACCAATGCCGTCGGCATGGCTCCACGATGCCAGCGTCAGTCCCGAGCAGTCGAAGCCCTCTGGGCCGTTGCCTCCCCAGATGTAGGGCTTGCCGAGCTGTTGGAATGCGTACAGCACGGCCTTGTCACCCGCCGTGACCGGGTTCATGAGCACGGCCAGGGGAGGGGGGCTGAGCGACGCCGCGTCACCGAAGGCGAAGGCCGTCCCGTTCTGTTCCACGATCCAGTAGCCGTGCCCCGAGTTGGTGGACACCATCCGTTGCACGGGATCGCCGGGGGAGTTGGCCGACGATCCGTAGAAGCCGGCATCCCCGAAGGTGAAGATGCCGCCGTCGGAGGCCACCAGCCAGTAGCCGTGCCCATCCGGAGTCGAGGTCATGGAGATGACGGGTTTCTGCAGGGTGAGGCTGCCGGTCGAGCCGTAGAAGGCGGCGTCACCGAAGGTGAAGATGCCCCCGTCGGAGGCCACCAGCCAGTAGCCCGACCCGCTGGGCGTGGCGGCCATGCCGACGATGGGCTTGTTGAGGGTGAGGGAGCCCGTCGATCCGTAGAAGGTTGCGTCACCGAAGGTGAAGATGCCTCCGTCGGAGGCCACCATCCAGTAGCCGCGCTGGTCGGCGGTGGCGGCCAGTCCCACGATGGGTCGGTTGAGGCGGAGACTTCCCGTGGATCCGTAGAACTGCGAGTCACCGTACGAGAAGATGCCCCCGTCGGAGGCCACCATCCAGTAACCGCGGCGGTCACTCGTTGGGACAACGCTCACGATGGGTTGGTTGAGGGGACCGGCGGGGGATCCGTAAGAGGGAAGTCCGAAGGAGTACAGGGAGCCGGCCGTGGTGGCCAGCCAGAAGTTGGTCTCGATCTGCCCCCCGACCGAGTGTGCGACCGAGCGGGCGCCAGCACCGGAGGCCTGGGCCGGCACGATCGCCGCGCCCACCGCCGTCGCACACACAAGCCCTGCGACCCATGGCCCGAGCCGACACTTCCACCGCTGCCCCATGCCCCGAACTCCTCCGCACCACGCTCTATTGCAGAATCAATAATCACACTTTAAGTAGCTAGTGTCCCACGGAGAGTGACCAAACCGCAACCAGCAGCGACCGGCGGGTCCACCTGCACCGGACCCCGGCGGGATTTCGCATGGGGCTCGGTGGTGACCGTCAGCCAGCGGGGCCATCGGTGAGCCGACATACTTCCCGAGGGGAATGAGGAGCACCAGGTAGACGAACGGGGAACGCGTGAGCCATCCAGGCGTCGAGGCCATCAGCAGGTTCCTGGCCGATTCCGGCTTCACCACGGGCTCGATCCTGGAACAACGGGCAGCCATGGCGGCCACGGCGTCGTCGTCCCCGCCCCCCGCCGGCGTCGTCGTCGAACGGGCCGCCTTGGGAGGACGCAACGCCGAACGGCTGACACCCGAGGGTGCCCACACCGAGGCTGTGGTGCTCTATCTCCACGGCGGCGGCTATTGCATCGGTTCGCTCGACACCCACCGACCGCTGGCCGGCCGGATCGCGGTGGCGGCCCAATGCCCGGTGGTCACCCTCGATTACCGCCTCGCACCCGAGCACCCGTTTCCGGCCGCAGTCACCGATGCCACGGCGGCCTATTCGGACCTCGTGTCGC